>NZ_JAGQAY010000030.1:0-31587 GCF_024345355.1 Cyanobium sp. WKJ7-Wakatipu | reverse complement strand
TGGATCGCTCATCAGGGCAGCGTTCATGGCGAGTGGCTCCAATGGCAGCGGAGACCTCGGCCTCCAGCAGATCCTGGAAGCCCCGGCGCACGATCTCAGGGATCAGGGCGCCAGCGGTGGTGCCCTCGATGAGCTGAGCCAGCTCGGAGGCGCCACTATGGGTAAGGGTCATGGTCTGTGTTCGGTTTGGTGGTAGTGCTCCGAACAGGGTCACAGACCCCCCTGAGTTACACCACTCCATGGGACGCCGCTCTCGTCTTAGTTGCAACCGCCTAGCCTCCCTCAAGCTGTTAGGTCTGAAATGCGGCTGCTGCTGCTGGGTTGTTCGGGGTTTGTAGGTCGCGAGCTGGTGCCTTTTCTGCTCGAGCTGGGCCATGAGCTGACCCTCGTGAGCCGTCAGTCCCAGCCCTTTCCGGCTCTGGTTGGTAAGAGACTGGCCTGCATACGCCTAGATCCGGCCGATGCGGCCAGTTGGGCTGATAACGGCCTCGATAGGGCCCTCTCTGAGGCGGAGGGTGTCGTGAACCTCGCCGGTGAGCCGATCGCTGAACGTCGTTGGACCCCTGGCCACTGTCAGCTGTTGCTGCAAAGCCGCGTTCGCACAACTGAGCTGCTGGTGGCTGCCTTGGCGCGGCTGGAGCAGCCCCCCGCCGTGTTGGTTAATGGTTCAGCAGTGGGCTTCTACGGATCCAGTGCGCAGACGCGCTTCAGCGAGACCAGCCCAGCCGGTGGCGATTTTCTGGCCGAGATCTGCCAGCGCTGGGAAGCGGCCGCTGATCAGGTTCCAGCTGCTTGCCGGCTGGTGAAGTTGCGCATCGGCATCGTGCTGGGCCCCGATGGTGGCGCCCTCGGCAAGATGATGCCCATCTTCCGTTTGGGTTTCGGCGGGCCGGTGGGTTCCGGACGCCAGTGGATGAGCTGGATTTATCGCCACGACCTCTGCCGCCTGATCGCCACGGCCCTTGAAGATGGCGCCTACAGCGGGGTCTACAACGCCGTTAGCCCGGAAGCCACCACCATGGGCCTGTTCGCCAGTGCCTTAGGCAAGGCCCTAGGCCGTCCCAGCCTGCTGCCCGTGCCGGGGCCGATCCTGCAGCTGCTGCTTGGCGACGGGGCCCAGGTGGTGCTGGAGGGCCAGCAGGTGCTGCCCGAGCGCTTACTGGCCCAGGGATTCACTTTTCAGTATCCCCAGCTCAGCGCTGCCCTCGCCGCTGCCACCAACCCAGCACCCCGCTGAGCAGGGCAGCTCCCATCAACAAGCCAATTGCCGGGGTAAAAAGCGGTTCCCACAGCCGCTGAAACAACTCCAGGGGGGCTTCGATGTGCTGGCTGTGCAGGGTTACGGCCACGGCAAACCAAATTGCCCCGGCAATCACCACAAACACATCCACCACCAGCAGGGTGTCCATCGATCCCTTGATTTGCTGCAGCAAGCTGGGGGGGGTAGGTGTGGTCATGGCAGCTCAGAGGCCTGATTAGGGCACAGCATTGCCATGATCGCCGCTGCCATCGCCTGGCTGCCGCCGGGCGCGCCGATTCGCTCCAGACCAATGGCGGCCAGGGACTGGCGTAGGGCTGGTCCTTGCTTGTGATCGCTTTGCTGCTCCAGCAGGCCTTGGGCTAGCAGGGCACTGGCCCTCAGGGATGCATCACTGCCGCTGCTGCCGGGGGCGCAGCGCACGCCTGGGCCAAGCAAACGGCGCTGGGCTTCAGCAAAGCCCGCTGTGAATTGGGGGCCCTGTCCCACCAGCTGCAGCACTGGTTTGCCTAGCCCCACGGCCTGTTCGGCGGCGGTGCCAGCCATGCACAGCACCAGCTGGGAGGAGGTCAAGATCTCCCCAAACTGGCCCCAGCCAAGTTCAACTGCCAGGGGGCCGCGCACCAGCCGGTCGCTTGCCTCGAGCCGCCAGCCAAGTGGGCCGGCCAGCTTGGCAACGCGACTGCCGTCGAGCTCAGGCACCAGGGCGGCGCGAAGCCGCAGGGGCTGGCTGCGCGCCCATTCCTCGGGCAGCAGGGCCAGCACCCGCAGCATCAGAGCGAAATTGCGCGCCGCTTCCGGCAGGCGGCTGCCTGGCACCAGCGCCAGCTCCAATTGCAACGCCGGCAGCTGCAGTGATTCGCTTGTGGCGGCGCTCACCACGTCGAGGAAGGGATTGCCGAGGAAGACCACGGCACGGTTCAGTTGCTGGCTGAGGTCGTTGGCGGTGAGGGAATCGCGGCTCCAGATGGCTTTGATGCTTGCTTGGTTCAGCAGCCAGCCGCAGGGCCAGGGCAGGCGCAGGCGGCCTTCGTAGTGGCTGGAGTAAGCCACTAGATAAACGGCGCTGGGCAGGCCCGAGAGCCAGCTCCCCAGTACCGCCAGCACATCGCCCACGGCCACCACCAGGCCGTAGTGGCGGCGGCGGCGGCGCAGGAGCATTAGCCGGCCGAGCACATGGCCCATCTGGCCTTCCAGCAGCTCGCTGAGCCGTCCGCGCAGGCTGGTGTAGCCGAGGCCGCCCGTGCTGCAACTGCGGGTGCGGCCCAGCACCGGCACGCCCCGCTGGCGATAGGGGCTGCCGTGACCCACCAAGGGCAGAGCCTCAACCGGAATGCCCCGCTGCATCAGCTCGGCAGCTACGAGGGCACCACTGAGGTCTTCCCCGTGGCCGTTGCTGAGTAGCAGAACCGGTTTCAACCCGCCAGCCAGGCCTTCAGCTTCTCCATGGCCTTCCAGCCTGGTTTGCGCACTAGGCCATCGGCGATCGACTTATGCAGGTCGCCAGTCATCTCCGGCGCCATTGCCATTACCCGCTGCACAATTTCGACGTGTTCGCGCACCCCTTTGGCGCCCGTTTCCAGCATGGCCAGGCTCAGGTTGATGCGGGCCTGGGGGTCCTGGGGGTTAAGGCGCACGGCGGTTTTGGCGGAGCGCAGGGCGGCTTGGGGCTGCTCATCGAGCAGCTGCAGCCATGCCAGGCAGGTCCATCCCGCCGACTGGTTGGGGGACTGCTCGGTGATAGCGATGAAGCTATCGATCAATTCAGCCGGTGCCACTCCCGCCTGGTAGCGCTGCATGGCCTGCTCGAACAGGGACGGTACGTCTGCTGAGGTCATAGGGAGGCGGCTTGCCTGGTCATCTGCTCAGATTGCCACCCGACGGTCATTACACCGCAAACGAGCTGCCGCAGCCGCAGGTCTGGCTGGCATTGGGGTTGGTGAAGTTGAAGCCACCGCCGATCAGGGCACTGGAAAAATCCAGCTGCATTCCGTAGATGTAGAGCAGGCTCTTGGGATCGCACACCACCGCGAAACTGGGAGCATCGGCGGGTTCGTAGGTGTAGTGCTCGTCATCGCCCTGGATCGCGCTGGCATCGATGAAGTCCATCGTGTAGCTCATGCCGCTGCAGCCCCCGGAGCGCACGCCCACCCTCAACACCTTGGCCTCGCCCTGCTGGTTCATCAGAGCCCCCAGCTGCTTCATGGCCGGTTCGGTGATCAGGATCCCCTTCCCGTCTTTGGCGGTGAAGGTGGGTTGGGCCTGGGCTGCAACAGCAGTGACAGTTTCGGTACTCATCAAGATCTACGCCAGTTGCAACCACTGTATGGAGGCTCCCCGTTCGCTGCCTGGCGGAGTGTCTCCATAGAGTCAGCGCACTAATGAGGGTTGAAAGGGTGCAGGTCGCCATCGTGGGAGCGGGACTGGCCGGTTTATCTGCGGCGGTGGATCTGGTGGATGCCGGCCACCAGGTGGATCTCTACGAGGCCCGACCGTTTCTGGGCGGCAAGGTGGGCAGCTGGGTGGATGAGGGCGGCAACCACATTGAGATGGGGCTGCATGTGTTCTTTTTCAACTACGCCAACCTCTTCGCCCTGATGCGCAAGGTGGGGGCTATCGACAACCTGCTGCCCAAGGACCACACCCACCTGTTTGTGAATACTGGCGGCGATCTCCGGGAGCTCGACTTTCGCTTTGCCCTTGGCGCTCCCTTCAACGGCTTGAAGGCCTTCTTCACCACTCCCCAGCTCGACTGGATCGACAAGCTGCGCAATGCCCTGGCCCTAGGCACCAGCCCAATCGTGCGCGGCTTGGTGGACTACGAGGGGGCCATGAAGACGATCCGCGCCCTGGATCGGATCAGCTTCCAGGAGTGGTTTGTGGGCCATGGCGGCAGTGAGCAGAGCATTAAGCGGATGTGGAATCCGATCGCCTATGCCCTGGGCTTCATTGATTGCGAGGCGATCTCGGCCCGCTGCATGCTCACGATCTTCATGATGTTTGCCTCCAAAACCGAGGCCTCCAAGCTCAACCTGCTCAAAGGCTCGCCCCACCGCTGGCTCACGGGCCCGATTCTCGACTACATCCAGCAGCGCGGCGGCCGGCTGCATCTGCGCCACCGGGTTACGGAGGTGCATTTCGAGGAGGGGGCAGCTGGCGTCGATGGCCAGCCCGCTACCCGGGTGAGCAGCCTCACTCTCGGCACCCCTGAGGGCGATGTATCCGTAGTCGCAGACACCTATCTGGCCGCCTGTGATGTGCCTGGTATTCAGCGAATGCTGCCCCAAGCCTGGCGCCGCTGGCCCCTTTTCGACAACATTTACAAGCTCGATGCGGTGCCGGTGGCCACCGTGCAGCTTCGTTATGACGGCTGGGTAACCGAGCTCGGTGATGGCGCCGCCGCCACCGCCGCCCGAGCCGATCTCAGCAGCCCCGCTGGCCTCGACAACCTGCTCTACACCGCCGACGCTGACTTCAGCTGCTTTGCCGATCTGGCCCTGGCCAGTCCCGAGGATTACCGCAAGCAGGGGCAGGGCTCCTTGCTCCAGTGCGTGCTTACCCCAGGTGATCCCTGGATTCCCAAGAAAACCGAAGAGATCGTGGCCCACACCGACGCCCAGGTGCGAAGCCTGTTCCCTTCGGCTGTGGGCCTGAAGCTGGTGTGGAGCAACGTGGTGAAGCTGGCCCAGTCCCTTTACCGCGAGGCTCCCGGCATGGAGCCTTACCGGCCTGAGCAAGCCACGCCGGTAGCCAATTTTTATCTGGCCGGTAGTTACACCAAGCAGGATTACATCGATTCGATGGAAGGCGCCACCATGAGTGGGCGCTTAGCCGCAGCGGCGATCCTGGCAAGCCAGGCTGCGCTGGCCACCAACACCTCTGTTTCGTAGGAGATTCCATGGGCCGTTGGCTTGAGCACAGCGTTACCACAGAGATCCGGGCCTCGGTGGATCAGGTGTGGGAGGTATGGAGTGACTTGGAGGCGATGCCCCAGTGGATGCGCTGGATCGAGTCGGTTGTAACCGAGCCGGGCGACCCCGATCTCACTGATTGGACTCTGGCGGCGCAGGGCTTCCGCTTCCATTGGAAAGCCCGTATCAGCCAGCGGGTTGAGGCCCAGCAACTGCACTGGGAGTCGGTGGGAGGCCTGCCCACTAAGGGTGCGGTGCGCTTCTACTCCCAGGCGCCCGAGCTCACGGCGGTCAAGCTGAGCGTCAGCTATGAACTGCCCGGGGTCTTGGCACCATTGATGGAACCAAGCATTCTGGGTGGAATTGTGACCAAGGAGCTTCAGGCCAATCTTGACCGATTCCGTGATCTCGTTGAAACCCGCAACCCTTAAGTTCCTCGGCCCTGCCATTGCTACAGCCCTGCTGCTTGTTTCCTGCGCTGGGTGGAAGCTCCCTCAGGCAACCTCGCCGCCTGAGTCGCAGCCGTCGTCCCCAGCACCAGCGCCTGTTGGGGCACCGGCTCCCTTGGCGGGACTGACACCCCTGCCCAGCTCCAACCAGGTGGTGGCTTCAGTTTCATCTGGGCGTGTTGATCCATTTGCGCCCCTGGCGACTCCTGCAAAAGCTTCCCCTGCCCGGCCGATGCTTCTGAGACTCCCCCCTGGCTTGATCTTCAACGGCGTGATTCGCTCCGGCGGCACCCCCGAGGCTCTGGTGCAGTTCGGTGCGGAGAGCGGCACCTTGCGGGTCGGTCAGAGAGGCGGCAGCACCACGGACTACAGAACCACGGACTACCGAACCACGCCCCTACTGCCGGCGGGTTGGAGCGTGGCCAGCATCGATGTTGAAAATGGTCGCCTCACCCTGCGTCAGGGCAAGCAGGCGGTGACGGCCGAGATCTGAGGCTGCGGCCGCAGGCCTCCACCAGTCCGGTCAGGTCATGGGGATCGGCTTCAGCATCGACGCGGCCGAGTAGCTGCCGGCAGCGCTCGCTGGTTTGGGGTCCGATTGAAACCACGGCCACCCCCTCCAGCTGGCTGCTCCAGGTGGGCCCGAAAGCCCCTTTCAGCAGCTGGCAGGTGTGGCTCACGGTTTTGCCGCTGCTGAAGGTGATTGCGTCGAGGCGCCGTTGCTCTAGGGCGGCCACCGCAGCGCTGGGTAAACCCTCTGGACAGCCGGTTTCGTAGGCGGCAACTTCAACCACCCGGACACCAGCAGCGGCGAAGGCATCCGCTAGCAGGGTGCGGCCGCCGCTCTGCACCCGGGGCAGCAAAAGGCGCAGCCCCCAACCCGAGACGGGAAAGTGCTCCAGCAGGCTGTCGGCCACAAAGCTGGGCGGGATGAAGTCGGCGGGCGATCCCAACGATTCGAGCTGCGCCGCGGTTTTGCGGCCTACCGCAGCGATCTTCAGGTGGCTGGGCCGCCGTGCCAGGGAGCGGCCGATGCGGCGCAGCCGCTGCTCCACGGCCTCAACGCCGTTGCCACTGGAAAAAACCAGCCAGTGGAAATCATCTAGCTCGGCTAGGGCATCGTCGAGGGGCCCCCATTCATCTGGTGGGGTCACCACCAAGGCAGGTAGGTCTACCACCGTGGCGCCAGCGGCTTCAAACAGGCGACGGGCTTCACCTAGCTGGGTTTCGGCCCTGGTCACGGCGATGCTGCGGCCGCTCAGATAGGAGTCAGAAGCCATGGCCAGGGGGATCACTGGTCATCCAGCTTGACCATGCTGCCCGCCTGTTGCCGCAGTGCTTCCGCTTCGCTTTGCCGGTTTTGCTGCTCCAATAGGGAAATCGCCTGGCGGAAGCCGCTGCGGGCCCCTGGCACATCACCGCTGAGCAGCAGGGCAACGGCCAAGTTTTGCTGGGCGGCGGCCAGGCTTGGATCGCGCTCCAGGGCTGAGCGGTAGGCCGCGATTGCCGCCGGCAGCTGGCCGCGTCGCCGCTCGCTAATCCCCAGGTGCAGCCAGCCGAGTGCCAGTTCGGGCGCTGCTGCGCAGGCCTGGCGGCACAATTCGCAGGCCTCTTCTAGGGCGCCCTGGCTCGTGGTGCCGGGCTCTTGCAGCAGGGCGGCCAGATTCAGCCGGGCCGCCAGGGTGAGCCGCGGCGGCAGGGGTAGCTCCAGGGCCTGGCGGTATAGCTGGCAGGCGTGCTTTGGGTCGCTGCTGCCCAGGGCAATCGCCAGGTGCAGCAGCAGCTCGTAGCGCTCGGGGTGGCGGCTGGTTGGGCACCGGGCCAATCCCTGCTGCAGCAAGGCGATGCCGCGTTCGCGGTTGCCCTCGCTCACCTCCAGGCTGCCGAGCTTGGCGCAGGCGTAGGGATCTCCTGGGTGGGCGGCCAGGTCGGCTTCCATGGCCTGGCGCAGCCGTTTCGCCTTGGCACCGCTGGCCAGCAGATCACTGCGGTAGCCATCGTGGGCTAGCGCAGGCACATCGCAATCCGCCAGATGCCAGTGGGGCTCCTTTTCCAGCAGGGCCAGCACGCTGTCATCCACCATCGAGTGGTATGGCCGGCTCCAGTGGATGGCTGGATGGCGGCGAAACAGGCGGCTCACATTTGAGTAAGGCGACTGGGCCGCCCCCAGCTCCTGCCGCAGCAGGTTGATCAGCAGCAGGTCCGGCTCGACCATCAGGGCTTGGAGCGGCTGGCGGGCTTCTGGCAGCAGCCACTCGTCGGCATCGAGAACCAGCACCCAGTCGCCGTGCACGTGCCCCAGGGCCTCATTGCGGGCCGGGGCGAAATCCCCTGGCCAGGGCAGCTGGTGCACCACCGCACCGCAGCTCTCGGCGATGGCTATGGTGGCATCGCTGGAGCCGGTGTCCAGCAGCACCATCTCATCGACGAAGCCCGCCACCGAGGCCAGGCAGCGCTCCAGCCGCTCGGCTTCGTTGCGCACGATCATCGAGAGACTGAGCATGGGCCGGATGGGGACGGGGCTGGAAACAGGCAGCTTGGCTCCGGCTCAGTCGGTGAAGCCAGCGCCCGCTTCAGTGTCTCCCAGCCCCAGTCCACTGCCCAGTCTTTGGAGAGCTTCGGCCTGCGCCAGGGGCATCTGGCCGGGGCTATAGACGCCAGGGATGCCCGGCGGCAGCAGTGGGCGCAGCTCCTCCCAGAGGTAGGGGCTGCCATACACCACCAGCCCCGCCAGTCTTTCGGCTTTTGCTAATTGACGCAGTGCCGCAGGCCAGGGCTCGGCGCTGCCGGCGCTGCCGCGAAAGGGATTGCCCCGCACAAACAACTGCAGCAGCACGGGCCCAGGGCCGAGCCGCTCCATGGCGAGCGGGGCGTCGGTGTCGGTGCCCCAAGGGCTGGGGCTGCGGCCCTCCAGCAGCAGGGTGCGCCAGCCGCGGGATTCGGGCCGAGCCAAGGCTGGAGCAGTGGCAGTTAGCACTGCAGCGGCTGCGGCCAAGGCCGAGTCGAGCCTGATCAGATTGATGCCGGCCTGGGGGGTGACGGCGCCGCTGCTGCCCGCCGTCTCCATGGTGGCCCGCACCAGCTCCAGGGCCAGGACCTGGTTGGGTTGGGCGGCCGCCTCTGGATCGGCAACGGCCAAGGCCGCTTCAGGCCCAGCGCAGCGCTCCAGGGCCTGAAGGCGGCGCTCGGCACTGGCTTCCAGCTGCTCAACATTGAGCCGGCCGCTGGCCACCGCTTCAGCGATGGCGGCGATGGCGGCATCCGCATCGGCGGGCATCAAGACCAGATCGGCCCCGGCTTCCAGGGCCAGCACGGCCGCCTCCCCGGCGCCGTAGCGCCCGGTGATTGCGTCCATCACCAGGGCATCGGTCACGATCAACCCACCGAAGCCCAGCTGCTGGCGCAGCAGCCCGGTAAGCACCGGCTTGGACAGGGTGGCTGGCCGCTCTTGATCAAGCTCCGGCAGCATCAGGTGGGCGGTCATCACCGAGGCCACTCCAGCAGCGATCGCCTGTTGAAATGGCGGTAGCTCGATCGCCGCCAGCCGCTCGCGGCTGTGGGGCAGCAGGGGCAAGGTGATGTGGGAATCGCTGCTGGTGTCGCCATGGCCTGGGAAGTGTTTGGCGCAGCCGAGCACCCCAGCTGCCTGCACGCCCCGCACAAAGGCCGCTGCCAGCGCCCCGGCTGTGGCTGGATCTTCCCCCCAGGCCCGCACATTGATTACCGGGTTGGCCGGGTTGTTGTTGACATCGCACACCGGCCCCAGCACCCAGTTGAGCCCCAGGCCCCTCGCATCCCGGCCCGTGCACTGCCCGTAGCGTTCGGCTAGCTCAAGCGCCTGTTGAGGCTCGCGTCCGTAGAGGCGCCCCAGGGCTAGGGGTGGCACCATCCAGGTGGCTCCGTCGAAACGCTGGCCCACTCCCTCCTCCACATCGGCGCAGAGCAGCAGCGGCTGACCTGCCCAGCGGCGCAGCTGGGTGCAGCGCAGGGCCACCTCGGCGGCGCTGCCGCCAAGGAGGATCACGCCGCCCACGCCAGCCTCCAGCAGGCTGCGGAGCTTGTTGTTAGGCAGCTCCCAGCGGGGGTAGCCGCGTTGGTGGTCGGCGAGTTTGCCGCTGCCGCGCACCACGATCAGCTGGTGGATCAGGCGCAGCAGGGCTGGACCGACGGTTTGGGTCGCGCTTGGTTCAGAGATCACTGGCTTCGGCGGGTTCGCCCTTCTCCTGCCGTTCGTCTTCTAGGCGATTGAGCAGCCCCAGCACCGTGGTGCCCTTCTCGATACCTCGATCGAGCACAAACACCACCTCAGGGGTGCGCCGCATCTTCAGCCGCCGGCTCAGCTCACCCTTCACGAAGGCGCTAGCTGAACGCAGGCCTGCCATGGCTTGCTCCTTGTCGGAGTCGCTGCCGAAGACGCTCACAAAAATTTTGCAGTGCTGCAGATCGCCGGCCACTTCAACTGTGGTGACGCTCACCATCCCTTGGTTGACCCGCTCGTCCTTGATGCCGCCAATCAGCAGCTCACTAATTTCGCGGCGGATCAGGGAGGCCACCCGCTCCACCCGTCGGCTCTGTGCCATGGCTATGCCAGCGGTGCTGGGTTCACCATCGCATGCAGGATCAGCCCCAGGCTCAGGAGGCCGCTGACGCCGGCGCCAATCAGGGCAACCGCCGTTACCGGATTGCGGCCCCTGGCCGCCAGCGGTTCGAACACCGAATTGGCCACACCCAGGCCAAAGGCCACCAGGTAGCGCGGGTAGCGCGTCACATTCAGGAAGAAGTCCTTCATCGCCCGGGGTGGTCGGTCCTTGCTGCTTGCTGGCTACTCTGCCGCCCAGAGGTCAGATTTGAAGCATGGAACTGCACCAGTTCAGGCATTCGGCCTTTTGCGAGAAGGTGCGGCTGGTGTTGGCCGCCAAACGGCTCGACTACACGGTGGTCGAGGTCACGCCCGGCTTGGGCCAGCTGGAACTCTTCCGCCTGTCGGGCCAGCGCCAAGTGCCAGTGCTGCTGGATGGCAGTGAAGTAATTGCCGATTCCACGGCTATTGCCCTTTATCTAGAGCGGCATCACCCCGAGCCGCTGCTGCTGCCCGAGGCCCCGGCCGAGCGAGCCCGGGTGCTGCTGATCGAAGACTGGGCCGATACGGCCCTTGCTGCCGGCTGCCGGCTTGCCCTGGTGCAAGCGGCTGCTGTTGATCCGCTGTTGCGCTCCGCCCTGCTGCCCGACTCCACCCCCGGCCCCCTGCGTCAGCTGGTCAGCAACCTGCCCGCAGCTGTCATGGCGGGCGTCGGCGAGGCGGTGGCAACGGTGGTGGGCAGCGCTGAGCGCCAGCAGCTGCAGACGAACCTCGAGCAGTTGGCTGTGCTGGTTGCCGATCAGCCCTACTTAGTGGGCGATCGCCTCACCCTTGCCGATCTGGCTGTTGCCGCCCAGTTGGGGCTGCTCAAGTTTCCCGCCAGCAGCGGCGCCCCCCTGGCGGGCCAAGGGGTTAGTGGCATCGCCGACCACCCGCTGCTTGAACCCCTGTTCAACTGGCGGGATCGGATTGCGCTGGAAGCGGGTCGGGGCTGAGCGGCGTCAGGGTTAGTTGGAAATGGCCGCTGCTGCTGGCCGCGGCGGCCAGGCCCAGAGCCGGTGAGGGATAGCTGGCTTGCCACTGCTCGGTTGTAACCGTGCCGTCTGGGTTTTGGCTGTAGTGGCTCAGGGTCTCTACCCGGCTCACCCGGGGGTCGCCGGGGCCGTGCAGTACCTGCAGGGCCAGTTCGTCAGACCAGAAGCCGGTCGGATTGGGCGACTCGCTGCGGCGTCCCACCACCGTCGATTCCAGTTGCTGATCCCCCGCTAGCAAGGCGATCTGGCGGTTTGGATTGGCCGGATCATTGCGCACTTGCAGCAGGGCAGCGCCCAGTAGGGCCCGGCCGATAGCGGTGGCATTGAAGGCCCGATCGCCCACCACCGCTCCGCCTGGGTCGGGGCTGAAGCGCACCTCGTAGTCCAGGTCATCGCTGCGCACTCGCCAGCGCCCGGCCATCCAGTCGGGGTAGCTCAGATCCTGGTGACCGGCTCGAGTTGAGGGTCGATCTAAGGGAGCGGGTAGGCGCCACTCGGGCCAGTGGGCGGCCCGTTCTGCCAGCACGCCCGGCCCCATCGCCAGCAGCAGCGCCAGGATGGGTGCCAGTAAGGCTCCAGTCATGTCCAATCCCCTGTTGCGGGAGCTAGATCATTACGTGGTGCTGGAGCCAGGTGGCGGCGAGCGGATTCTCACGGCGGCCGAAACCCTGGCCTGGCTTGAGGCCCGGCTTGCCAAGCTGGAGCCGGTGCCGGCAGATCTGGTCGGTCTCTCTAGCCCGGGCCTGCAGGCCCAGCGACTGCTGGAAACCGCCTGCGAACTGGAGTTGGAGCCTGGCCTAACGATTCAGTGGTTTGCGGTGCGGATCGAACCGCCCGGCTAGGGGGGGTAACTCAGTTGAGGGATGGCGTGATCTGGCCATCGGCCTGGCGCAGCTCCACCGGGGCCTTAGGCACCGCAGCGGGGTCTTTGAGAATGGCTGGCAGATCTGCCAGCACCTGCTGGGCCACTTGGGCGGGGCTATCTCCAGACTGCTGCACCCGCAGGTCGGCCTGGGCATAGAGCGGTTGCCGTTGGGCCAGCAGCTCGCCTAGGCGGGCGCCGGGATCACCGGCCTGCAGCAGGGGCCGGGGGGTGGAATCGGCGCGCAGGCGTTGCAGCAGCAAGGGCGCTGGCGCATCTAGCCACACCACCACCCCCTGGCGCATATGGCCCCAGTTCTCGGGCTTGGTCACCACTCCACCTCCGGTGGCCACCACCAAGGAATGCCAGCCGGCGATCTGGCCAAGCACCGCCGTTTCCAGTTCTCGGAAGCCGGCTTCGCCGTCAGTGGCAAAGATTTCGGGGATGGTGCGGCCAGCAACCTGCTCCAGGGCATCGTCTGCATCAAGGAAGCGGTAGCCCAGCGCTTCGGCCAAGGGGCGGCCGACGGCGCTTTTACCGGCGCCCATCATGCCGATCAAATAAACGTTTAGCCCTTGCAAGCGCTGGGCCAAGCTTGGCGATGGGGGTCTATTCATGGCGGGGTTTTCCTGGTTCGACGCCTTGGCCCTTGCCCGTTTCTAGGATGGTGAGCCACCTACCCGGGCGATGACGGCTACTGCAACAGCGTCAGGCTTCTCGCCGAACCCGGCCAGCTCCAGCCACGGGCGGGGCCGCCCCTGCGTAATTACCAGGCGGGCCACCTTTAGTGCCAGTCATCGCTACTGGTTGCCGGAGCTCAGCGCTGAAGAGAATCAGGCCCGCTTCGGCCCCTGCAGCCTGGCCCCCGGCCACGGCCACAACTACACCTTGGTGGTGGCGATGGCTGGTCCGCTCGATGCGGACGGCATGGTGCTCAATCTCTCTGAGGTGAAGCATGCCATTCGGGCTGAGGTGACGGCCCAGCTTGATTTTCGCTACCTCAACGAGGCTTGGCCTGAGTTCGATCTGGATCGTCCTGAGGGCAAGCTGCCCACTACCGAAGCCCTTTGCCAGGCCATCTGGACCCGCCTGGCCCCCCAGCTGCCCCTGGTGGGGCTGCGTCTGCACGAAACCGACACGCTCTGGGTCGACCTGCTCGCCCCCGGCTCCGCCCCAACCCCCATGGAAGCCTTTCTCTCGATCCGCACCCACTTCGCCGCCGCCCACCGCCTGGCCCGGCCCGAGCTCTCCCAAGGCGAAAACGAAACCATCTACGGCAAGTGCGCCCGGCCCCATGGCCACGGCCACAACTACCTGCTCGATGTAACCGTCCGAGGCCCAATCGATGCCCGCACCGGCATGGTCTGTGATCTGGCGGCTCTGCAGCAGCTCGTCGACGACCTGGTGGTGGAGCCCTTCGACCACACCTTCCTCAACAAGGACGTGGAGCACTTCGCCAGCACGGTGCCCACAGCTGAGAACATCGCCCTTCACATCGCCGACCTGCTCAGCGCTCCGATTGCAGCCACCGGCGCCCGCCTGCACAAGGTGCGCCTGCAGGAAAGCCCCAACAACGCCGCCGAGGTGTTTGCTGAAACTCCCCAGCTTGAAATGGTGCCCGCGGCGCTCGAAGCCCTGGTGGCTGGCTGAGACCCGTGCTGCGGCTGGTGCTGGCCGTCAGCCTGGATGGCCGCTTGGCGCCCCCGCAAGGTGGCGCTGCCCATTTGGGTGGACTTGGGGATCGTCAGGTGTTGGAGGAGGCCCTCGCCTGGGCTGATGGCTGCCTGATCGGTGCCGAAACCCTGCGGTGCCATGGCAGTACCTGCCTAATTCGTGCGCCTCACCTGCTGGCCGAGCGAGCAGCCAGCGGCCGCGCTGAGCAGCCGGTGGCCGTAGTAGTGAGTCGTAGCAACGATTTTTCCCCGGATCTGCATTTCTGGCGGCAGCCGCTGCAGCGCTGGCTGCTGACACCCAAGCGATCGCCGCTAGCCCCGGCTTTTGATCGTCGCCTGGATTTAGAGAGCTGGGGTGTGGCCCTGGCTGCCCTGGCGGATCAGGGGCTGGACCGGCTGGTGGTGCTGGGCGGTGCGGCCCTTGCCGCCAGCCTGCTGGCCGAAGGCTGGATCGACGAGCTGCAGCTGACCCTTTGCCCTCGGCTGCTGGGGGGACCCCATGCCTGGTTGCCCCTGGAGGCCGCAGTTCAGGCTGGGGAGTGGTGCCTGCAGGAGCACCGGCGTCTGGAGGGTGAAGAGTTGCTGCTGCGCTACCGCCGCGTCTTGGCGAAGCCCTGAGCCAGCTCCCGCAGGGGAATCTGCTGGAGGGTGTCGGCGGGCAGGCCCAACATGCGGGCCAGGCAGCGTTTCAGCACTACTTCGCTTTCGGCGCCGAAGTCGCCGCGGATCAGATCGCCCAGCACCGCCAAGCCCCTTCCACTCGAGGCGGTTTCCTCCACCAGGCACTGGCTGGTGGGCCGGGCCAGCTGGGCGCAGGGAGCTTCCAATTTGGCGGCCAGGCTGGCATTGCCGGCGGCTGCGGTTTCCACGCAAACGGTTTTCAGCCGTTGCTCCAGTTGGGGGCGGACCAGCTGCAACACCGGCAGCAGCAGGCTCGTCAGCAATACGGGGGCGACCAGTACAGGCGCGAACAGTTGCACCGGAGTTGCCAGGGCACGGAACGATTGAGGCACCAAGGCGGCGCAGCTGTAGTTAGTTTTGCCCCTTGCGAGCCCCTATTGCAGCCATGGCTGAGTTGCAGGCCCGCTGGCACCAAAGCCTGGCTGAGATTCCCGAAGCCCTTTGGGATGCCCTGCTGGCCGCGGCGCACCCCCAAGAGTTGCCTTTTTATCGCTGGCGCTGGCTGCAGCAGCTCGAGGCCAGCGGCAGCATTGCGCCGCGGGAGGGCTGGCAGGGCTGTCATCTGGGCCTGTGGCGCGGCGAGGTGTTACTGGCGGTAGCTCCCCTCTATTTGAAGGGTCACAGCTACGGCGAATTCGTTTTCGACCAGAGTTTTGCCCAGCTCGCTGGCCAGTTGGGCCTGCGCTACTACCCAAAGCTGGTGGGCATGAGCCCGGTCAGCCCGGTTCAGGGCTACCGCTTCCTGATCGACCCCGCTGAGGACGAGGCGGAGTTAACCGCTTTGATGCTTGAGCTGATCGATGCGTTCTGCCGCCAGCACGCCATCCTCAGCTGCAATTTTCTTTATGTGGATCCAGGTTGGCAGCCGCTGGCTGAGGCGGCTGGCTGTGCTGCCTGGGTTAATCAGCAGAGCCAGTGGATCAACCCCGGCCATGGGGATTTCAATGCTTACCTGGCCAGCTTCAATGCCAACCAGCGCCGCAACATCAAGCGGGAGCGGCAGGCGGTGGCAGCCGCTGGCCTCACGGTTACGCCCCTGCTGGGTGAGGCAATCCCGCCGGCTTTAGTTGGGCGCATGTATGACTTTTATGCCCAGCACTGCAGTCGTTGGGGGGCCTGGGGCAGCAAATATCTGAGTGAATCCTTTTTTGCTGCCCTGGCTGCCGATCCGAAGCTGCGGCGCCACATAGTGCTCTTCAGTGCCCATCGCGGCGATCCCGGCGAGCCGGTGGCCATGTCGCTGTGCGTCCACGCCGGCGACCAGCTCTGGGGGCGCTACTGGGGCAGTGATGAGCAGATTGACTGCCTGCATTTTGAGGTCTGTTATTACGCACCGATTGCCTGGGCAATCGAGCGTGGCATCCGCGCCTTTGATCCCGGCGCTGGCGGTAGCCACAAGCGCCGGCGTGGCTTCGTGGCCCAGCCCCGCGTCAGCCTGCATCGCTGGAGCGATCCACGTTTTGCCTCGATCCTGCAGCGCTGGCTGCCTGGGGCTAATGAGGAGATGGCTGAGCTGATGGCGGCCATGAATGCGGAGCTGCCTTTTACGGCTGCCTACGATCCACCGCATGCCTGAAGTACCTCCCAGTCGCCAACAGCTCGATGACCAGCTCTCCCAGCGTTTCATCGCCTTAGACCCAGCCGGCTACTTCCTAATTCGCATCGATCTCGAGGCGGCGGAGCTGGTGGTTGAGCACTACGGCAATGGCATCGATGAGCGGGGCTTAGCCACTGATCCCGATACTGGAGAGGTATTGAGCTGCCGTGGCGGCGGCGTTCGTGCGCCCTTGGCAGTTTTTCGGGGCTGCAGTGCCAAGCAACTGGGTATTGACCTGACCGAAGGTCCAGGCCCTCACCCGCTCACCTGCCTAGACCACGCCCTCTATTTAGGCAGGGAGCTTCAAAGAGCTCAAGCGTGCCTTGAACAAAGAATTGAATATATCCAAGATTGAATAAATAAATATTGAGTAAATCAGGGCTAGAAATATTGATCCACCAATCCAGCTAGGTTAATTGACTGGATTCAACTCCCGCCTTTAAGCCGGCTGTAGCTCTCGGCTAGGTTCAGCTGTGGCCTTTGGAGGATCGGGTGGCAAGGTAGCGAGCTGCTCTTCTATCTCGCGCCGCACGATTGCGCGGTATTCGAGGAAATGTTCGTTGTGAGCCAGGATCGATATGAAGCCAGTGAACCGCTTCGGGTTGTGGCGGTACATGCCATAAAGCGCTTTCCAGAAACGCACCCTGGTGTTGCGCTTGAGGCCTTGGCGCCAAAGAATGATTCCTAAAGCGCGCAGGTCAACCCAGCTGGTCGGCTTGGGCGGACGGCTGCCAGGAACAACCAACTTCTTCCATTGTTGGGGTGGCAGTTTCAGGAAGTAGGAATAAACGCGATCGATGAAAGCGTTCGGCTCATAAAGGGCGCCGAAAGCATCTACATACTCATTGGCGATGTCGCGAATCGGCCGGGTGGGCTCGAAATTAAGCAGGTTGGTTTGGTTAACTCCTTTCGCAGCTGCCTTGCCTTCGATCAAGCGACCTTCTTTCTCGAGGCGATGCCAAAGAGCTGTGTTTGGAAGGGCCTGAAGCATGCCCATCATCGCGTGGGGTATGCCAGTGCGGGTCACAAACTCGACGATTCTGCCGCCCGCGCCCTCTTTCTCGCCGTCGAATCCGATGATGAAACCAGCCATCACCCGCAATCCGTAGGAGGTGATTTTGTCGACAGAATCCACTAGGGAGCTGCGGGTATTTTGTAATTTACCGGCAGTTTCCAGGCTTGCTTCGTCGGGGGTCTCGATGCCGAGGAAGACGCTCTCAAAGCGGCATTCCACCATCATTTGCATGAGGTCATCGTCCGCCGCCAGATCCACTGAGGCTTCGGTGGCGAAGCTGAAGGGGAAGCCGTGCTCAATTTGCCATTGGCGCAAAAGTGGCAACAGCAATTTGACATTGCGCTTATTGCCGATGAAGTTGTCATCTACCAGGAACACTGAGCGGCGCCAGCCCAAGTCGTAGAGGCACTGCAGCTCGGCAACTAGCTGCTCAGGGTTCTTGGTGCGAGGTTTGCGCCCATACAGCACAATTATGTCGCAGAACTCGCACTGGAAGGGGCAGCCTCGGGAGAACTGCACCGACATCTCTGAGTAGGCGTCCAGCTCTAGTAGGTCAAAGCGTGGAATCGGCGTTCCGGTTACATCTGGCTTGACGCCATCAGAGCTAAACCGGCCATGGCTGTCACCCCGCTCAATGGCTTCGATGAACATCGGCAGGGTGATTTCACCCTCGTCGAGGATCTTGTAATCCGCTAGGTCGAGCTCGGGCGCGTCTGGGGTGGAACTGGCAAAAGGACCTCCCACGGCGACGGGGATACCGCGCTGCTTGGCCTTGCCGATCTGAGTGGCCATATCGGCCTTCTGCACGATCATCCCGGAGATCACCACCAGCTCAGCCCAGTCCCACTCGGCTTCGCTGACCTCGCGCACGTTGCGGTCAACCAGCTTCATTTCCCATGACTGGGGCAGCAGGGCGGCAACTGTGACCAATCCCAAGGGCGGCAAAAGCACCTTGCGATCAATCAAGTCGAGGATTTTTTCGTAGCTCCAGAAGGTTTTCGGGAACTCTGGGTAAACGAAGAGAGTGCGCATGCAAACAGCCGAGCTGGGTTGATGACCGGGGAAAACCAGGGCGCTTTTTCTGCGCTGCTATGCGGTGTTGATTAATGAAAGCTTAGGAGGTCTGCGGAAGTGCTGAAGCCTGCGGGCTTTCTGCTGTAATGGCCTCACCTTCAATGATGGCCTGCCATGGCTGCTGCGATTTATCTGGGTTTGTTTGGTGGTGGGCTTGCCGTTGCCATTGCCGCATCGATCGTGCTGCGCGGCATCAAACTCATCTGAGTTTTAGTCTCAGGCCCCTGCGGCTGAGCAGCTCCTGTAGGCCCAAGACGAAGCCAGCGGCCCCAAGCACGGCAAAGGTTCCCTGCAACCCTAGCGTCATGCTCATGGCTGCTGCCAGTAGGCCACTAAGGCCGCCCCCACCTAGGAAGGCAATCTGGCCCAGGCCGGCCATGCGTCCCCGGATGGCCATGGAAGAACCCACCTGGCTGATCAAATTGACCCCTGCCAGCAGGCTGGCTGTGCCAGCACCGACGGCGAAGGTGGCCGCCAGACCTATTCCCAGCGTTTCTGGGCTGCTGAAAGCGGCCATGGCTAGTTGGGCTGTTGCGGTGATCAGGGTGCAGCTTCCAAGCAGCAGGCCGGGCCGCTGGCTCAACCAGCGACTGTGACGCTGAAGTATCAGGCCGCCGCTGATGCTTCCTGCCGCCAACACACTGGTGAATAGGCCAAGGGCCTGGGGGGAGGGGCCCAGCAAGTCCCGGGCCATCAACGGGGCTAGGCCTGGGTGGAAGAAGCCCAGTAAACAAGCCAGTGCCGTGTAGATCAGCACATGCCGCAGCACTGGACCACTGTCGCGCCAGGCGGCTCTGAGCCCACTGCTGGCGCCAGCCACGCTGCGCTGCTCCAGCCCCCTATTGGGGTGGAGCAGCCACAGCACTGAGGCGATAGGGATCAAGTAAGTGGCGGCATCGATCGCCAGGGCTGTGCCCGCGCCGGTCCAGGCCAGCAGCCAGCCCCCTATGGGAGGCCCCACCAGCTTGCCCACGTTGAAAACCACCGAAAAGCTGGTGAGGTACGGAGCCAGTTGCTGGGGATCCTCCACCAGTAGGGCGCAATATTTGTTGCGGGCCGTGAGTTCGTAGGAACTGGCGATGCCTACCAGCAGGGTGCTCAGCAGCAACAGGACAACCTGCAGGTCGCCATTGCTCAGGGGTATGGCAACGGCTCCCAGGATGCCTGCTGCGAAAAGTCCCCACTGGGAGCGGATCAGCACGGCTTCGCAGCCCAGCTTGTCGGTTGCAACCCCTGCTGGCCCACTTACCAGCAGGGCAGGTAGGGCCAGCACCGCGAAATGGAGGGCCAGCACCAGGGCATTGCCGCTGCCATCCATCAGGATCCAGCCCTTAGCCGTGAGGCCTGCGAAGGATCCAGCTGTGCTCAGTCCTGAGGCAACAAGAAAGGTGGTGCGTTGATGCGTCCGCCAGTTCAAGCGCCCAGGCGGCGGACGTCAACGGCCTCAGCCACCATCGCCTTGGCGCCCACTACCTCGCCGATCAGGTCGTAGGTGTCGGCAGCAGTGATGCGCACCGGCACCATGGTGCCTGGTGCTGCGCAAAGTCCGCCCTCGCCTGGATGCACCCGCACTTCGCCATCAACCTCGGGGGCGAAGCGGGCGCAGCGGCCGAGCATCTCACCGCTGCTGGGGTTCTCCTGCTCGATCAGCACATCCACGATCCGGCCTACCCAAGCGGCGTTGCGGGCGGCGGCGATCGGCTGCTGTAGGGCCATCAGGCGATCCTTGCGCGCTGCTGCCACCTCGGCTGGCACCTGATCCGGCAGGTCGGCGGCGGGGGTGCCCTCCTCCGGTGAAAAGGTGAACACGCCCACGTGGTCGAACTGCTGCTCGGTCACGAAATCGAGTAGGTGCTGGAAGTGCTCTTCGGTCTCGCCAGGAAAGCCCACGATGAAGGTGGTGCGCAGCACCGACTCGGGCAGCTGTTCGCGGATCCGCCGCAGCACGCCGCCGGTTACATCCGCTTGCCAGGGGCGGTTCATTGCGCGCAGCACCTCGGGGTGGCTGTGTTGCAAAGGCAGATCCAAATAGGGCAACACGTTGGCCACCTCGCGGTAGGCCGTAAGCACTGCCTCGGTGAGTCCGGTGGGGTAGGCGTAGTGAACGCGGATCCAGGGGATTTCCACCTCCCCAAGGGCCCGCAGCAGCTCCGCCAGCTGGGGCTTGCCGGCTAGATCGAGGCCGTAATTGGTGGTGATTTGGCTGATCAACACCAACTCCTTCACCCCCTGAGTCGCTAGCTGCTTCGCTTCAGCCACGATGCTCTCGATCGGGCGGGAGCGCTGATTGCCGCGCAGGTGGGGAATGATGCAGAAAGCACAGTGGTAGTCACAGCCCTCGGCCACCTTCAGGTAAGCCACGGCCTCGCTGGTGGTGCGGTAACGCGGCAGGTGCTCGTCGCCGACGAAGGTGGGGTTGGCGCTCACTTGATTGACCCGCTCGCCGGCCTCCACCCGCTCCAGCACGCTGACGATGTGCTGGTAGTCGCCAGTGCCCACGATCGCCTTGGCTTCGGGGAGGCTTTCGAGCAGCTCCTCCTGGAAGTGCTGGGCCAGGCAGCCCGCGATGATGAGTTCCTTGCCCTGTTCGGCTAGCTCCACCAGGGTGCGCACCGACTCCTCTCGTGCTTCCTGGATGAAGCTGCAGGTGTTCACAACCACCAAAGTGGCGTCGCTTTCATCGGCACTGACGCCGTATCCCGCCTCGGCTAGCAGACCCAGCATGTGCTCGGTGTCCACGCGGTTTTTTTCGCAGCCCAAGTGGGCAAATGCCACGGTGGGCTTGGCTGCAGGAGACTGGGTTTCCTGGGTCACAGTTTTACCAGGGCAGAGATTCACCCTACGTTGCACTCTGACGGAACCCTGAAACCCTGGTTTGCGCCTGCCACAATCAGGCCAGCCTGGGCTACGACCCGTGACCTCAACCCGCCTCAGCCAGCGCCTTAGCTCCAGCCGGCGCCGTAGTGATCCGGCCCGCCGCTGGGCGCGGGTGGCCATGGCTGTGTTGGCCACCATCGGCGCCATCGATACCGGCGCCATCACCCTGAAGCGTTGGGGTCTGCTGGGTCCGCTGAGTTGCCCTGGCGGAGCAGAGGGCTGCGACAAGGTGCTTAACAGCGCCTGGGGCAGCATCTTTGGCCAGCCCCTGTCTTTGTTTGGCTGGCTGGCCTACGGGGCGGTTTTGTTGCTTGCTGTGCTGCCGCTGGTGCTGCGCGGCGACTCGAGAGCGGCCCTTGCCCAGCGCAGTTGGTGGGCCCTATTGCTGCTGAGCACGGGCATGGCCGTTTTCAGCCTGTTGTTGATGGGGGTGATGGTTCTCAAGATTCAGGCCTTCTGTTTCTTCTGCGTGCTCTCAGCGACTCTCAGCCTGAGCCTGTTAGTGATCAGCCTCGTTGGTGGGGAGTGGGAAGACCGCGGCCAGCTGGTGTTCAGGGCCGTGATCGTGGCCTTGTTGGTGGGCATGGTGGGCCTGGGCTGGGCGGCTTCTGTGGATCGCCCCGCAGCGGTGCGGGGGGCTGGGGTCCCTCCCCTAGTTGTGGCCACCAGTAGTCCAGAAGCGATTGCCCTGGCTGAGCATCTCAGTCGCACTGGCGCGGTGATGTACACGGCCTACTGGTGCCCCCATTGCCATGAGCAGAAGGAGCTGTTCGGCAAGGAAGCCAGCGCCAAGTTGGGCCTGGTTGAGTGCGCTGCCGATGGCCAAAACAGCCAGAAGTCACTGTGCGACACCAAGAAAATTGAGGGCTTCCCCACCTGGGAGATCAACGGCAAGCTCGATTCAGGGGTTAAGTCCCTAGCTGATCTCGGCCGGCTATCCGGTTACGCCGGCCCAGTGCCCTGAACAGCAGCGGTGCTGGGGGGCCGGTGCCGCTGTTGATCGGTGTGGCGCTGCCAAAAAGGCTGGGCATGGGGCGAGTCTGTGCGGTGGTGTCCGCCTCGGCTCTCGGTGCGGAACAGGGCAGCTTCGATTAGCAGCTCGGTCAGCACCAGCCGTTGCTGCAGTTCCTGCAGCCGCCGCAGTGCGGGCACCGCCGCCGGCTCGAATTGGACGCTCTGGCCCGGCTCCACGATTTGTAGCTGCCGCCAGGCTTGGCTTGCTTCGAGCTGCCGGCGCTGGCCACGCAGTTGCTGTAGGGCAGGCCCCAGGGAGTAGCCATTGCGCTCCACACCCGCCACCTGCCAGCAAAGCTCCCGCAAGGCGCTGATCTGGGCCTCCAGGCGCTCTTTTGGGGGCAAGGGCAGCTGGGTTGTGGTGATTGGCTCCTCTGGGTCGGCCGCGGTTGGCCTGCCCGGCGCCAGCTCGATTGTGCGTAGCTGGCGGGCAAAAACCAGGCACTCCATCAGGGAGTTGCTGGCTAGCCGGTTGGCCCCGTGCACGCCCGTGCAGGCCACTTCGCCTACGGCATACAGGCCAGGCACGCTGGTGGCGGCTTGTAGATCGGTCCAAATGCCGCCCATCCAGTAGTGGGCGGCCGGGGCCACCGGGATCGCCTCCCGGGTGGGTTCCAGCCCGAGTTCACGGCAACGCCCCAAGATCGTGGGGAACTGGCGCTCCAGGCGCGGCAGTCCCACAGGCCGCAAATCCAGCCACAGATGGTCTACGTCTAGGGCCTGCATCCTTCTGGCCAGGGCGCGACTCACCGCATCCCTTGGGGCGAGATCTGCTCCCGGCAGCTGCGCCACCGGGCTGGCTCCCGAATCTTCCACCAGGCGTGCGCCTTCGCCGCGCACCGCCTCCGATATCAGGAAGTGGGGTGCACCCGGCAGCATGAGGGCGGTGGGATGAAACTGCACAAACTCCAGATCGCGCAGTTTTGCGCCGGCTTGCCAGGCCATCACTACCCCGTCGCCGCTCGCCAGGCTGGGGTTGGTGGTGTGGGCGAAAAGGTGGCCTCCACCACCAGTGGCCAGCACCACAGCCCGGGCTGTAAGCCAGTGGAGGCGGTTCTCCTCGAGCACCGCCAGGCCCACACAGCGGCCCTGCTCCAACCAGAGTTGCCAGGCCACAACGCCCTTGCGCTGTTCTAGCCGGGGCCGAAGCAGAACCTCCCGTTCCAGGGCTTCCACCAGGGCGCCACCGGTGCGGTCCTGGGCATGCAGCACCCTCCGGTGGCTGTGGGCGGCTTCCAGGGTTGTGCTCAGATTTTTGCCGTCGCGGTCGAAGGCCATGCCCAGCTCCAGCAGGCGCTCTACGCAAGCTGGAGCGTCATGCACCAGTCGCTCTACGGCCGCCAGATCGCACAGTCCAGCCCCTGCCACCAGGGTGTCTTCGATGTGGCTCTGGAAGCTGTCGTTGGGTCTTGTTACTGCGGCTATGCCTCCCTGGGCCCAGCGGCTGGCGGATCGTGGCGTGCTGCTGGGATCACTGTCCTTGCTTAGCAACAGCACGTGCAGATGGCTGGGTAGCTCCAGGCAGGCCATGAGCCCGGCTGCTCCACTGCCAACTACCACCACATCCCAGGACTGCTCTGCCATGGCGGCTTAAGACATCCGACAAAGGTCGGCACTAAAAAAGCCGCCGGAAGGCCCCGACGGCTTTCAAGAGAATCGAATTTTAAGCCTCAGCGGTACTGGCCATCGTTGATGCGGTCGTCGCCTTCGTTAAGGGCTATGACTGCATCAGTGACGGTGAAGTTGTCCTTGTACTTGTTGAACAGCTCCTTTTGGCGATCGGTCAGATCGATGTTCAGCACATCGTCAACGCTGGCATAGGGGCCTCCCAGGACGATTTTGCCGGCCAGGGTCGGATACATGCCTGGGTAATCCTGGAAGCGGCGCACGGAACAGTTGTTTAGGTCCACCTTGCCGGCTCGCTCGGCGATTTTGTCGTCGGCTTGGTTGCGACGATCGGCTGCGTAAGCCGGCGGTGGAATCAGCAACGTGATCAAGAGGCCGGCCAGCACGACCCCACTAATCAGCCAGGCAACCAGCCGTTTCATCACGACACTCCGTTGAACTACGGGAAGGGAGGCGACATCGGTCACCGGGAGTCCAACGTTACAGAGCTATGCCGGAATCTCTACCTGTAACCCTCCAGGATTTGCAGTTCTTCAGATCAGGCCGCTCAGGCTCGGTGCCCCAAGAGAGGCCAGCAGGAAAAGGGCATCTACCGCCAGGGTTGTGGCAACGGCTGCACTTGTTACGCGTCCCACCTCGCCCAAACCCCAGAGCCAGCGGCAGGCTTGAACAAGCACCGCAGCGCAGAGCACAACCAACAGCAGGCTTTGGGGTGCGAGCACCTGCTGGGCGGCAGCTTGCAGGAGCAGAGGTGCTTCGGTGCTGCCCGCATTGAGGATCTGGGGCCAGGAGGGCATCAGCCCGGTGCCGGCTATGGCTGCATCAGTGGCTGCCGTACCAAGCAGGGAACCCAAGTAGAAACCGCAGGCAAATTTCCAGCGGCTCTGCAGTCCAGTCAGAGCTAGAGGCAGGGCAAAGGCCTCGATGGGCAGGTGCCACACCGGATGGATCCGGCACCACCCCCAAAACAGGCTGCCTGCCAACCAGCTGCCACAGAAACCAACAAGCAATTCCCCGGCTCGACTAGCTCGGGGATTGGGGTGCTGACTCAGGGCTAGCGCCAGGCCAAGGAGGGGCACCGTGAACAGAGCCGCACTAAAAGGTGCAAGCCGCACCCATGGGGCTTGCAGGAAAACTGGCAGGGTGACCAAAACCCCGCTGATCAGGCTCAGCCCAGGGTTGCGGCACACCTGCAGCAACGCACGCAGCGAAGGGATGGCCGGAAGGCCTGCCGGGGCTATTGCGCTGGGAGGGGCCCCGACCACCAAAATTGTGAAGAAAGATGCGCAACCTTAAGGGTTCAAGCGGGGAGCCGCGCCATAGGGTCGTTGCAGCTCGTGTTGCCCGCGATGTTGTCCGCTGCCATGCCGAACCTTCCTGTTGCGGTGATCGGTTTCTGGGAAGCCTGCTTTCGATCCCTGGTGTTGGGGGTTTTGCAGGGGCTGACGGAGTTTTTGCCGATCAGCAGCACCGCCCACCTCAAGGTGGTGCCGGTCTTGCTCGGCTGGGGTGACCCGGGGGTGGCGGTCACGGCGGTGATTCAGCTGGGCAGCATCGCGGCGGTGTTGGCTTATTTCCGCTCAGACCTGGCTGAAGTGATCAGGGGTGTGGGCCGGGCCTGCCGTCACGGTCAGTGGGGCGACCCCTCCGCTCGCATGGGTGTCGCCATTGCCCTGGGCACTTTGCCGATTGTTTTTGCTGGTTTGGCTTTGAAGCTTTGGGTGCCCGATTACGACAACTCGCCGCTGCGCAGCATGGCCTCGATCGCGGTCGTGTCGATCGTGATGGCCCTGTTGCTGGCTCTGGCTGAGCTGGTGGGTAGCCGTCGCCGCGAGCTGGTTGATGTGCAGCCCCGCGATGGTGTCTGGGTCGGCCTGGCTCAGGCCCTGGCTCTGGTGCCAGGCGTTTCCCGCTCGGGGAGCACCCTCACAGCCGCTTTGTTTGACAGCTGGCAGCGCCCGGCCGCCGCCCGCTTCTCCTTTTTGTTGGGCATTCCGGCAATCACCCTGGCGGGGCTGGTGTCCCTCAAGGAGGCATTCAGTGCTCCATCTGGTGGTGGCGCCGTGCCCTTGCTTGTGGGAATCGTTGCCGCTGCGGTGGTGTCCTGGTTGGCGATCGCCTGGTTGCTGCGCTTTCTGCAAACGAACAGCACCTGGGTATTTGTCGCCTATCGCCTGGTCTTTGGGGTAGGCATATTGATTTGGCTTGGCGCCAGGATGGGAGCCTGAATCCCTAGCAGCCCCTAACTTCGTGTGGAATGAGCCCTCTGCGGGGATTGCCCTAGCTGCTCTCGATAGCAGCTCTCCAGGGGCGGTGCGCTTGCCGGCCCCTGCCGTGGTGGCCTCGGTGGAGCCTGGTTCGATCGCTGAGGAGTTGGGCTTTCAGCCGGGCGACCGCCTGCTCAGCATCAATGGCAAGCGTCCACGGGATCTGATCGATGTTCAGATGTTGGTGGGAGAGGAACAGCTCACCTTGGAAGTTGAAGATCCAGACGGATCCCTGCATACGGTTGAGTTGGAGAAGGATCTCGATGAGGGCTTGGGCCTGGGATTCACTGAAGCTTTGTTCGATGGCCTCAGGCAGTGCAACAACGCCTGTCCGTTCTGCTTCATCGACCAGCAGCCACCGGGTCGCCGCAGCAGTCTCTACCTCAAAGATGATGATTACCGGCTCAGTTTTCTTTACGGCTCCTACCTAACACTCACCAACCTCACCGCCGCTGATTGGCAGCGGATAGAGGAACAGCGGCTTTCGCCCTTGTTCGTTTCCGTCCATGCCACCGAGCCTGAGTTGCGCAGCCGTTTGCTAGTCAATCCTCGGGCCGCTCTGCTGCTCGATCAGCTTGGCTGGTTCGCCCAGCGCGATTTGCAGATCCACGCCCAAGTGGTGGTGTGCCCTGGCATCAACGATGGCCCGGCCCTACTGCGCACCTTGCAGGATTTGGCCCAATTTGGCGCTGGCGATTGGCCCGCGGTGCTCTCCGTGGCAGTGGTGCCCGTGGGGCTTACCCGCTTTCGTCCCGATGGGGACGCCCTCGTACCCGTAGATCGCCAGTCTGCCCGCCAGGTAATCGCCTTGGTGGAGCCCTTGCAGCAGGGCTTTCAGCGAGATCTGGGCAGTCGTTTCGTTTGGTTATCCGATGAGTGGTATTTGATGGCGGGGCTGCCGCTTCCCCCCCGGGCAGATTACGAGGACCTACCCCAGCAGGAAAACGGCGTCGGCAGCATTCGCGCCTTTATCGAGGCGCTTGAGCTCGCTACCTGGAAGCTGCCCAAGGCCCTGGCCAGGCCGCGGCGGCTGAGCTGGGTGGTGGGCCAGCTGGTGGCCGAAGCCCTCGAGCCCGTGGTGGCCAGGCTCAATGCGGTTGAGGGGCTTGACTTGATTTTGCATGGCTTGCCCAGCCCTTACTGGGGGCAGGAGCAGGTGGTTACGGGCCTGCTGACCGGTTCTGATCTGCTTACCGGCTTGGCTGGCTTGGATTTGGGCGAGGCCTTGCTGCTGCCAGCGGTAATGCTGCGCCAGGGCGAACCGGTATTCCTCGACGACCTCAGCCTGGCTGAGGTCGAGGCCCAGCTGCCGGTGCCTGTGCAGCTGCTGAAGGGTGCAGACGACCTTGTGGCCTCATTTTTAAGCAAGTTTCCATTAACTCCTTAAGATGGACGGGATTAGGCTGTTGGCGTGCTCAATTTCACTTCCCGCTTGGCTCTGCTTTGCCTGCTGGGTACCCCTTTCCTGGCCTTTGCAGCCCAAGCTCAGGACAAGCCAGAGCCTGCTGCTTCCCAGGCGGATTTGACTTTGCCCATGCCTCCACCGCTGCCACTGGCGCCTGAAGCGCTGCGTGGCGACTCGACTACGAAGTTGCGGGGCTATCGTCCAAGCCTAAACCCAACCCTCGTTACTCCGGCATCTACCAAGCTGGCGCCAGGGCTTGAGAATCTGCCCGCGCCCGCCTCCTTGGCGCTGCCGGTTAAGCCAGAGCAAGTGCGAATAACCGAGTTGCGCCCCCTTGGTTTAGTTGAAGTAGAAAACCTTGCTGAGGTCAATAACCCCAATCTCAAGGCGATTGCCAGCCAGGTAGATCAGGCTCAGAGTAATTTACGTGCCCAGATCTCGCAGTGGTATCCCAGCCTAAATCTTGAGGCAGCCTCTGCTCCCGCTTACACCACTGGACAGGCAAGGTCTGTTGCTGCCAATGGCAACGTTGTAAATTCTGCAACAGACCGTTGGAGTTTTGGCGCTGCCCTCACTGCCCAGTGGTCTCTGATTAATCCTCAGCGGGTGCCGACAATCGCAGCGGCGCGGGATCAATTTGAGAAGGCCAAGTTCCAATATGTAATTGCTCTACGGGATCTCCGCCTGCAGACAGCTTCTGCATATTTTGATCTACAGCAGTCGGACGATCAAGTTCGTATTGGTCAGGAGTCAGTGCGGGCTTCGATAGTTAGCTTGCGTGATTCCAAGGCTCGTTTTCAGGCTGGCGTGGCGACAAAGTTAGAGGTGCTTGAAGCTGAAACCCAGCTTTCCCGCGATCAGCAGCTCTTAACAAATTCCCTGGCAGCCCAGGCAATTGCTAGGCGTTCATTGGCAGCGCTGTTGGATCTTCCCCAAAACGTAACCCCAACCGCTAAAGATCCGGCAAGGGTGTTTGGTGTCTGGCAGCCTTCATTGCAAGAAAGCATTGTTGCGGCTTATACCTTCCGCGAAGAGTTAGACCAGGCCTTGCTTGATATTTCAATCGCCAATAGCCAGGCCAATGCAGCCTTGGGTGCTATTCAGCCTTTCCTAAATATATTTGCCGCATTCTCTGGCAACGTTTTTGATGGAAATGATCCAGTCATCGTGGCCCAGCCGGGCGCGGAGGGCAGTAATTACGACACTGCCATTGGCGTCAACCTGAGCTGGCGTATTTTTGACGGTGGAGCCGCTATGGCCCAATCTCGGCAAAACAAGCAGCTTGCCCAAGAAAATACCTTTCGCTTCGCCCAGCGCCGAGACGGCATTCGTCAGGAAGTGGAGACAAGTTTTTATGAACTTGAGAAAAATAATCGCAACATTGTGACTACTTCTAGGGAGGTGATTTCAGCTCGCGAATCCTTGCGGCTAGCTCGTCTGCGCTTCCAGGCTGGTGTTACAACCCAGCGAGAGGTGGTGGACAACCAGCGAGATCTCACCCAGGCAGAGGTGCGCTATTCCAATTCAATCACTGACTACAACAAGCGTTTGGCTGAGTTGCGTCGCCGCACGGGCCTAGATCAAGTGGCTGGTTGCACGCCCCAGTCCCTACCGGCAGTCAAGCCTGCCGGCTCTTCAGATGTTCCAGTAGAACCCACACCGCTGATTCCTGCCTGCCAGGCCGCTGCCCAAGGAGCAGTCTGACGCCGTGCTGGCGTCATCTGCAGAAATAAAGCCTTCACTTGGGCTGCCCAACACCCTGCGATTGGGTTTGTTCCAGGGTTGTTTGGGCTGCCTAGCCGTCATCTTCGCGGGCCTGCTCAACAGGGTCATGCTTAGCGAGCTTGAGTTCCCCGGCCTACTTGTTGGTGGGGCGCTGGCATTTGAACAGTTTGTTGCTCCCTCCAGGGTGTTGTTCGGCCAAATTTCAGATGCCCATCCCTGGGCGGGGCGTCACCGGCTTCCATATATATGGCTGGGTACTGCCCTGTTTTGTGGCTTTGCGGTGCTGTCCGTTCCCCTGATCTTTCATGTGGGTCGCTTGCTTGAAGCTGCTTCCCAGCCTGAGCTGGCATTGGGAATCGCGGCGCTTTGCGGGCTGTTTGCTCTTTATGGTCTGGCGATTTCCCTCGCCACCACCCCCTATCTCGCCCTCGTAATTGATCGCACCAGCGAGGCTGAGCGGCCCCGGGCGGTGGGCTTGATTTGGTGTCTGCTCACTGTGGGCATTGTGATTGGGGCAATCTCGATCAATCTGAGCTTGCGCAGTCTTGATGGCATCACCGATCCTGCCCTTTTGGAGCCTGTATTGCTTGGCTTCATGGGCCGGGTGGCCGCAGTGGTGCTTGTGCTCACGGTTGTTGCCACCGTTGGGCTCGAACCCAGCAACAAGCAACTTGACTTGCCTGCGGGCGGGCAGCGCCGGGAGGATTCCATCACCCTCGCCCAGGCCTGGGCACTTGTCAGCTCAAGCCGTCAGGTCCTGGTTTTTTTCTCCTTTCTTGTGCTGTTCACCCTCGGCTTGTTTCTACAGGACCCCATTCTTGAGAGCTACGCAGCAGACGTGTTTGGCATGCCGATAGCAGCCACGGCATCCCTGAACGCCATCTGGGGTATGGGAACTTTGACGGGCTTGCTGCTTGCTGGGCTGTGGATCGTGCCCAGGCTCGGCAAGTTGGCAACTGCGCGACTGGGTTGCCAGCTGATTTTGGTCAGCCTGGTGTGTTTGGCATTAGCTGGTTTGGAGCCCCGTGTGCCGGTGCTGCAGGTAGTCATGCTCCTGTTTGGCTTGGCGGCGGGCATAGGGACCAATAGCGCCCTAGTGCTGATGCTTGATCTCACCTTGCCGGAGGCTGCTGGCACCTTTGTAGGGGTCTGGGGTCTGGCCCAGGCCTTATCAAGGGCCTTAGGGAAACTGCTCGGTGGTGGACTGCTTGATCTAGCTCGTTCTCTCCAGCAGGCTTTCGAGCTTGCCCCGTCTGTTTATTTCCCCTACGCCCTGGTTTTAAGCGTGGAGGTGCTGGTTGCTTTTGGTGCCCTGGTGTTGCTGAGGCGCGTCAACCTGCGCCAATTCAGGGAGGATACGGGTCGCAGCCTCAGCAAGGTGCTGGCCCTAGAGCTCGGATGAACCAAGAACCCTCAGTGCTTTACCCCCCAGATCTCAATCCAGGCCTGGTTGAGCTGATTGATCTTGTGGCTGACCGGCAGCGGGCCGATTTCGGTCATATGGCCTCCGATCTCAAATCAGACGGCAGCCTGATCACGGCCTGTGATCGCTGGAGTGATGCGACCCTGGTTGAAGGATTGGCTCGCTTGTTTCCCGGTGAAGGGGTGCTGAGCGAGGAAGGCGACAAAACAGTGCCTAAGACCTCTGCTTATTGGGTGGTTGATCCCCTGGATGGCACCACTAATTTTGCGGCTGGGATTCCCTACTGGGCCATTTCCATAGCGCGTTTTGAGGCTGGGCGTCCCGTGCTTGCCGTGCTGGATGTGCCACCACTGCGGCAGCGGATCGTGGCGATACGCGGTCAGGGTGCCTGGCGCAATGGTCGCCTCCTGCTGGCTCCCTCCGGGCAGAGCCACCCTGCTGGCTGCGCTTCCTTGTGTAGCCGTTCGATAGGAGTGCTGCAAAAGCTGCCCAATCAACGCTTCCCTGGGAAAATCCGTTTGCTTGGGGTGGCAAGCCTCAATCTTGTCAGTGTGGCGATGGGGCAAACGATCTCAGCCCTTGAGGCCACTCCCAAAATCTGGGATCTGGCAGCAGCGTGGTTGGTGCTCAGCGAGTTGGACTGCCCGATTCGTTGGCTGGTGCGATCACCGGAATCGATCGATGCTGGTTCCGATCTGTCTGCAGCCGATTTCCCTGTGCTGGCGGCCGATCGGCCGGAAACCTTGGCCCGCTTCATGCCCTGGGCCGATGCGCTGGTGGGCTGATCCTTGCCAGAAGGGCGAAGCAGGTGATATGTTTTTGGACTGCGCGCAAGGGGGAAGAACCCGAAGCGAGCAGACTTACGACGAAGGAGGCGAGAGCCGACGGTGTTGTAAGTTTTCTGAGTCGCTGAGAGGCGACGTTCCGCCGAGAACTCCCGAGAGGGGGAGGAAGCGGAAGCACCTGGACAACTAAAAAAGTTTAGGAACTGACGCTTTCACTGCGTCACGGATCAAGGGAGCCTGCACCGCCTGAGAGGGAGGGTGTTGGAGCTTTGGTTTTATTAGCTGAGAGATCAGCTAGTGACGGAAATAGCAGTGAAGGTGTGAGGTCCCGT
>NZ_JAGQAY010000003.1:0-195826 GCF_024345355.1 Cyanobium sp. WKJ7-Wakatipu | reverse complement strand
CAAAGTGGCTGAACAGGAGATCAAAAGTCCTCTGAAAAGGGCCTCAGAGGCAATTTACGGTCAAAGGCACTCTTTTCTGCTCACTGCCTCCGGCTCAAACCCCGTTTGTCCAGAGATTCCCTAACACCTAAGCGTCAACGCTTCACCGCGGGATTGTGAGATGATGGACTGGGCCAAGGGTTGAATTGGTGAATTAGTGATTGAGCACTAAGTCTAATTTTTTGTAAAAGCTTCCCGGTGTCCCAGAAGCGTCGTAGCATTCCAGGCTGCCAGGCCGTGCGGCGGCCACCTCCCCCGTCAAGTCAGTGCGGCCAGCCGGTCGAAAGTTGGTTTCGTTAAGGCTGGAGTTCTAGGAATAAATAATTGTCTTCAGGGCTTATCGGCCTCGCCAGCCAATGCAAAATACAAAGACTAAAAGGTTGCGAAAAAGACAAAGCTGCCAGTTATTTAAACAGGCATTCCTTTATTGGTATTGGCGCCACCAGTGCCAGCCTTCAATGTTGATCAATAATCCAAGCAGGGTCATCACCGCCATGAGAACGATCTGATCAAGGCGTGCATCTGGCACCAAGCAGCAGCGGCAAGGCTCCCAGTGGCACTTGGCTGTCGATCTCGGGTGACTGCCCGTGGAATAAGGGCATCAAGCCCAAATCCACGTGGAACAGCATGGCCAGCAACCAGGCAATCCAGAGAGTGATCAACCGCTGGGCATGATTTGTAGTGGAGCGCATGCATCCATCCAGGTGTTATGGGCAAGCGCCTGCTGCCATCAAATCGACACCCGGTTCCAGGGCATCAGGGCCAGCAGGCGGGCCATGCCACAAAAACCACTGACGCCAGCAAACACCAGGCCGGCTCCCACAAACCAGCTGAGCAGAATCCAAGCCGGCGCCACCCAGCCGCCGAGGCCCAGACCGATCAGCACCAAAGAGCCAGCGGCGATCTGAACCTGGCGCATCAGCGGCAGGGGGGCGTTGTTGAGCCTGTGCAGGGGCAGTCCAGCCTGCTGCCAGGTGGGGATGCCGCCATCTAGATCGGCAAGGGCGCTGCGGCGACCGCTGAGGCATACCAGTACAAGGGCTCCTTGCGGCTGCCTTCGATGTGACCGCCGGCGAATTCCATTGCCTCGCGCACATCGATCACGCTGACCCGCTTTTCAGCCAGCTGCCGGGCTAGTTCCTGTGCATTGAGACGGGTATTGAGGTCTGGTGTCATGACTGATAAGGAGGTTGATCAGGTGGAAGCGACGCCTTGCAGCGGGTAGCCCCCATCCGCCCAGCGGGCCAGACCGCCGTGGAGGTTTGCCACCTGGCTGAGGCCGGCCTTAAGCAACTGCTGGGTAGCCAGGGCTGAGCGGCTGCCGGAGTGGCAGACCACCACCACCGGTTGATTGACGGGAAGTTCGGAGATGCGACCTTCCAGTTCCGGCAGGGGAATCAGCAGGCTGCCCGCCACCCGACCGTCGGGGCCGCCATATTCCTCAGCCGAACGCACATCCAGCAAGGTGAGGCCATCACGGTGGGACGCCACCCAGGCGGGGGGAAGTTCGGGCAGGCCCGCATAGCTGCGTTGCAATGGCGCCCAACATGGGTTTGCAGCAGGGCTGGTGACGCCCTGATCCAGGGGCTTGCCAGAGCGCATGTTGCCAGGTAAGGCTTCGGCGATCCTGTGGGGGTGGGGCAACTGCATGGACTCCATGTGACCAACGAAATCCCTTTCGGTGGCCATACCGCCCAGGCGGGCGTTGAAGGCTTTTTCTTCAACGACCGAGCTGACCGTGCGGCCCTCGTAATCGTGCCCTGGATAGAGCAAGCAGGAGTCGGGCAGGCTGAAGAGTTGCTGGGTAATCGAGGCCCAGAGGGTATGGGGGTTGCCCTGCTGAAAGTCACAGCGACCGCAGCCCCGCACCAGCAAGGCGTCACCACTGAATGCCATCGACTGATCGTCGAGCACAAAACTGAGGCAGCCATTGGTATGACCTGGGGTGCTGCGCACCTCGAGCCAACGAACACCAAAGGACAGCCGATCCCCGTGCTGCAGGGGCATGGTCACGTTTTTCGCCTTAGCGGCTGCAGCCAGGCCAATTGCACAGCTAGTGGCCTCGTGCAGCAGCCAGCTGCCGGTGACGTGGTCGGCGTGGGCATGGGTATCGAGGGAGGCCACCAGCTCGAGCCCCAGCTCACGGAGTAGGGCGAGATCCCGGCCATGGCGCTCAAACACCGAATCGATGATCACCGCCTGACGACTGGAAACATCGCCTAGTAAGTAGGTGAAGGTGCCGGTCTGGGCATCAAAAAGCTGGCGGAAGAGCAGGGATCCCCCTCCAGCCGCTGCCCGCAGGGAGATCGGCGTAAACGGGGCGAAAACCATCGCGACATTGCAGCTTGTTATGACCATAGCCGCATAAAGACGTCACCCCCGGGGTTGCTCGGGGGAATGCGGCTTGCGACATAGCTGCGACATAATTAATAGATGGCTTATTCCAGCTCCATGCCGTCTCCCCAGTTGCTGGAGGAGTACTGCCAGTTTTTCCGTTTGCTGAGCGAGCCGGCGCGCCTCCAGTTGCTTTGTCAGCTCAGGGCAGGGCCCATGGATGTGGCAGCACTGATCGAAGCCACAGGCTTCTCCCAATCCCACATCAGCCGCCAGCTCGGCCAACTGCAGCGGGCTGGCCTAGTGCGCTGCGAGCGCGATGGGGTGCGCACGATCTGGAGCGCCGAAGGCGCCTTGGTAGACGAGCTCTGCTCCCTGGTCCAGACCCGACTCAAGCGACGTCTCGAGAACCAGTTAGCCCAACTGCAATCAGCCTGAGCGCGCCGGGCCTGAAGCCGGAAGAATGGCCCTAGCAAAAGTTCCCCATGGCGCAGCCAAAATCGCCCCTAGATCAGCTGCAGGAGCATCTGCGCCAGAGCCAGCTGCTGGGCTCAATCAGCAGTGCCCTCTACTACGACCAGAACACGGTGATGCCGGCGGCCGGTGCCGAATGGCGTGGCGACCAACTGGCCCTGTTGGCCAGCCAGCTACACGAACGCCAGAGCAGCCCTGCTTACGCCGATCTGGTCGAGGCGGCGGAAGCCGAGCTGCAAGCCAGCACCCCGGCGGCGGTGCGCCGCAACTTGCAGCTACTGCGGCTTGAGCTAAATCGCCAGCGCTGCCTAGATCCCCAGCTAGTAGCCCAGATCGCCCAAGCCCAGTCGCGCGGTAATGCCATCTGGCAGGAGGCAAGGCGCCGCAGCGACTTCAGCATCTTTGCTCCGGCACTGGAAAGCCTGATCGGCCTCCGCCGCGAACAAGCGACCCAACTTGCCGCCGCTGAAGTTCAACACCGCAGCCCCTGGGAAATCCTGGCCCAGCCGTTTGAGCCCGACGTCAGCAAAGAACGGCTGCAGCAGCTGTTTGCCCCACTTCAGGACGAGCTGCCCGTCCTGCTCCAGCAGGCAGCAGCAACCCAGGTATCCCCCCTGCCAGAGCTACCCGAAGCCCTGCAGGAAAATCTCTGCAGCGAGCTGCTCAACAGCTGGGGCTACGACCCGGCCTACTGCCAACGCTCCCGTTCGGCCCATCCCTTCTCCTGCACCGTGGGCCCCCAGGACTTCCGCATCACCACCAGGGTGGTGCCGGATCAGCCCCTCTCGGCCTTCCTTGCCACCGCCCATGAATGGGGCCACTCCCTATATGAACAGGGCCTGCCCCGCACGGGCAACCACTACTTCCCCTGGCCCCTCGGTGAGGCCACCTCGATGGGGGTGCACGAGTCGCAGTCGCTGTTCTGGGAATGTCGCGTGGGCCGTAGCCGCGCCTTCGCCGAGCGCTGGCATCCGCGCTTCTGCACTGGCTTAGGCAGCGGCGTTGGCAGTGGCAGTGATCCCTGGGGCGGCGCCCTCAGCTTCTGGCGAGGGCTCAATCCCCTGCGGCCCGGCCTGATTCGGGTGGAAGCAGACGAGCTTAGCTACTGCTTACACATCGTGCTGCGCTTTGAGCTGGAGCTGGCCCTGCTCGAGCAGGAGCTGCCGGTGGCGGAGCTTCCAGGTTTATGGAACCGCCGCATGGGCGAGCTGCTGGGCCGTACCCCTTCAAGCGATTCGGAGGGATGTCTGCAAGATATCCACTGGGCAGAAGGCCTGTTTGGCTATTTCCCCAGCTATGCCCTGGGCCATCTGATCAGCGCCCAACTCGCGGAAACCATGGAGCAGGAGCTTGGCGGCCCAGGTGCCATCGAGGCCGCGATCGCTGCTGGTAAGGAGAGCAGCCTGCGGGACTGGCTGGCCAGCAGGGTTTATCCCCTGGGCCGCAGTGTCAATGCGGAAGAGCTGGTGGAACAGGTGAGTGGCCAGAGCCTCAGCGCAGCTGCTTTCCTTCGCTATCTGCGCAACAAGCTGGAGCGCCTGCAGGCAGATACTTAGGATGCCGCTCAGCCACTCAAATTCCGCTTCATGGCGAACATCGACCACGCCCCGAGCCGCACGATGCTCAACCTGCTGCACGTGCTGCCGGCCTTCGCTGATGAAGCAGAGCTGCGCTTGAACGCGATCGTGGAGTTGAACTCCATGACGATCAACAAGTACGAACTGATCACGGAGACAGGCCACCTCAAGCTGGATCGCGTCGGCTACTCGTCGCTTGCCTACCCCTTCGCCTACGGCTGTATCCCCCGCACCTGGGACGAGGACGGGGATCCCCTAGATATTGAAATTGTCGGTGTCACCGAGCCCCTAGTGCCGGGATCGCTGGTGGAAGCTCGGATCATCGGCATCATGACCTTTGACGACGGCGGCGAGGTCGACGACAAGGTGATCGCAGTATTGGCCGATGACAAGCGCATGGACCACATCACCAGTTTCACCCAGCTTGGTGAGCAGTGGGTCACGGAAACCCAGTACTACTGGGAGCACTACAAAGACCTCAAAAAACCCGGCACCTGCAAGGTCAATGGCTTCTTGGAGCCAGCAGAAGCTGTGAGCATCATTAAGGAGTGCGAACGGCGCTATCTCCACATCATCGACTCCAAATTGGTTAACTAAGCGCCCTTATCACCATGGCTGACTACCTCAAACCGCTCTGGATTGCCGCAGCAGCCCTAGCGATGGCTCCGGCTTGGACCCCTGTCCAGGCCCAGAGCAACAGCCGGGAAATTGTGCTTCAGCTTGACAAGCGCACGATCAGCCTGCGTGAAGGCGGCAAGGTGCTGGGCAGTTGGCCAGTGGCGATTGGCGATCCCAGCACCCCCACACCAGTAGGGCGCTTCTCGGTGCAAAACAAGGTTGTTAATCCCAAATACCAGAGCACCAAAAGCGGCAAGATCAACGCCACCGTCGGACCAAATGGCCCCTTAGGCGATCGCTGGCTTGGATTCCAGAAAAGCGGACCCAACCAGTACGGCATCCATGGCACGCCAAATGCTTGGTCCTGGACGGTGACATCACGCGCAGCCGTGACCAATGGCTGCGTGCGCATGCTCCACGAGCATGTGCGCTCCTTATTTGATCAGGTGGAAGTCGGTACGCCAGTAATCGTGCAGCGCTGAAGCCACCCGATTGTCGGAAAATATTCTGGAGATAACCCCAGCTGCAGCACCAAGCTGGGGTTATCGGCGTACCTTATAAGGCCAAAACAAGGCACGAGGCCTTTCGACTGCGTCTATGTCTGCGGTTCCCCACTCCAATCATTCCTGCGAACCCCAAGTGAGCACCACCTTGAAGTGGGCCAGTGACGGCGAGCTTTCAGCCCTTGATTTAGAGCGGATACTGGCGAGGTTAAGTGCGGTTGATCCAGCAGCCCAGGAGCTCTTTAGCCAGCTGCAGACTCAATCCTGAGCCCCATCCCCAGCGGGTGTGAGCTGGCGCGCTAGGGCCCGGGCCATGCCATCGCGGCTGGCCAAGCCACGTAGAGAAGCAACCGGTAAACCGGGATTGGGAAGGCCATGGGGCAGGGCTGCTGCCGCCGCAGCCGGCACATCAAAAACCGGCAATTGGCGCAAGCCATTTGGCCTGAGCTGGTCTTCCAGCTGAGCAAGCTGGGCAGACATCGGCAGCCACACCAAGTCACTGCGGCGACAGGAGAGCAAGGTGGGCACAGGTAAAGAGCCGTCCTCATTGAACTCCCGCTCGGCACTCAGGGCCCGCTGCAGATCAGCCAGGGTGACCAGCCCCACCACCCAAGCCCCATCAGCCACCACCAGACAGTGGCCGTGGGCCTCCACCAGCTGAATCAAGGCCTTTTTGGCTGGTAACTCAGCTGCCAGCACCAGGGGGGCTTCGGGCTCGAAAGCCTCAGCCACCTGCAGGGCGGCCAACTGGCGGCGGCGATGCTCCTCTTGGGGGTCAGGCCCAAGTAAGCCCGGATCAGCCAGGCCCTGCCAGCGCTCCACCAAGGCAGCACTTAGGCCTGCGGCGGCCATCAGAGGCAGCACAATTCGAATATCACGGGTGAGCTCAAACAGCAGCAACAGGGCCGTAAGAGGAGCCCGGGCACTACCGGCCAGCACAGCGGCCATGCCCACCATGGCGTAAGCGGGTGGCTCAGCCACCGGCAGGTGCAGGCCACTATCACCAAGCAGCTGGCCGTAGCAGTTGCCGAGCACCGCTCCCAGAAACAGGGATGGGGCAAAACCACCGCCAACAAAGCCGGTGGCATTGCTAATACCAGTTGCTAGAAGCTTGACGCCCAGCAATACCAGCAAGGTGAGCAGGGGCACGCCCCCCTCGCTGCCAAGCAGGGCCTCAATCGTGTCGTAGCCGACACCCAGCACCTGGGGAAAACCCAGAGCCATCACACCCACAGAGGCACCCCCTAGGGCGGTGGGCAGGCCTGGCGGCAGCTGGCCCAGCCAGGCCTGAAGCCGCTCGCTGCGGCCTGCAGCCAGCAGGCTCACCAAGGCCCAGGACATCAAGCTGGCCACCAGGCCTAAGCCCAGATAAAGGGGCAACTCCAGCGGTGAGCGCACCTCATAAGCAGGCAAGCGCAAAATCGGTGTGTCCCCAAGCAGCAATTGGGTGACCAGCGAGGAAGCCACCGCCGCCACCAGCACCGCCCGCAAGCTGGGCCGGCCCTGAACGGCACTGAAGCTTCCTTCAAAAGCAAAAAACACTCCGGCGATGGGTGCCTTGAACCCCGCCGCCAGACCTGCGGCCACTCCCGCGGCCACCAGGGCTTTCTGACTCTGGGGAGAGAGCCCGCCGCGCAGGGCCACCCAAAGACCGATATTGCCGCCACTCTCAACGCTGGGCCCCTCCGGGCCGAGGGAGGCACCACTGCCCAGGCTGAGGGATGCACCCAGCAGGCGCAGGAAGGGCAAGCGGGGCCGAGCGCTAACGGCGCCATCGGCCATCGCCATCAGGCTGGGGAGGCCAGGGCCCAGGTCACCGCCATAGCGGCGCAAAAGACCAACGGCCCAGCCCCCCAGGGTGGGCACCACAACCACCGGCCAGAGACTGATCCAATCCGGCAGGGAGGAAACCGGCAGGGGCAACGGCTCAGGAACGGCCGGGGGCGGTGGCAGGAAGCCAAGCCCGCCGAGACCCACCTGGAGCAGGGCCCGCAGCGGTGTGCCCGTATCAGGAGCCGCCGCCAGCGGCAATTCGGTTGCTAACTCCGGCGGCTGGCTACGACCAACCGTTAGGAGCCCCTCCACAAAAGGTCCAAACAGCCCGTTATTGATAAAGCCCAGCAATTCGTGGAAGGCCACCACTGCCAGTCCCGTGAGCACCCCAATCAGGGCAGCCCAGGCCAGCAGATTCCATTGATAGGGAAGGGCGCGTGCCTCGGCTTCAACGGGGCTAGCGGCCGCTGGCGCTGGTTCAGGCTTCGGGCCGGACAGTTGCAAAAATCTCCTCCAGGATCTCGCCGGCGCCCTGGGCTTTCAAAGCATGGGCAAGGGCGATCCCAATGGCCTCAGGGTCGGCCTGGGGACCGCAAGCCTCATCGCGAATCAGGCGCAGGCCGTCGATGCTTGCAACCATTCCCGTTAATACAAGCGTATCCCCGTCGAAGCGGCTGTTAACGCCGATGGGCACCTGACAGCCCCCCTCCAGCTCACGCAAAAAGGCTCGCTCAGCCAGGCAGCGACGGGCGGTGGGCTGGTGCTCCAACACCTTGATCTGCTCGAGTACGGCGGCATCGCCCTCTCGACACTCAATACCCAAGGCACCCTGGCCAACGGCGTGGAGGGAAATGGAGGGGTCGATCAGCTCGTGGATGCGATCCCCCAAACCAAGCCGTCCCAAACCAGCGGCCGCCAGGATCAGGCAGTCGTACTCACCAGCATCAAGTTTCTCCAAGCGGGTGATTACGTTGCCGCGCACATCCTTGAAGCTGAGGTGCGGGAAGTGGTGGCGCAGCTGGGCTAGACGGCGCAGGGAACTGGTGCCCACCACGGCGCCTGCGGGCAGGGTTGCCAGGCTCTTATCGCGGTGTTGTTCATGCACCACCAAGGCATCCGCGGGATCTTCCCGCTCGGTGATGCAGCCAAGCATCAGCCCCTCGGGCAGGTTGGTTGGCAGATCCTTGAGGCTATGGACGGCGATATCAGCCTGTCCAACAAGCATCTGAGCCTCTAACTCCTTGGTAAAAAGGCCTTTGTCGCCGATCTTGGCGAGGGCCACATCGAGAATTTTGTCCCCCTGGGTGGCCATCGCTTCAATCGTGATCTCCAGGCCGTTGTGGGCCTGGATCAGTTCATCGCGCACCCAGTTGGTTTGCACCATGGCCAGCTGGCTGCGGCGGGAGGCTATGCGCAGGGGGTTGGCCATCAGGGGCAGATAACAGCCACTCAGATTAAGGGCCGAAGAAATCAAGGGGCAATGGACCCCAGGTGTCTTCCGCAGCCGTATCTGCTGAACAGTGACCGCTGATCAAAAGGCCCTCTCCTAGACCGGTTTCAGCGCGCACCTGAAAGCGACCGCTGTTTTGGTTGGCCTTGAGGAAGACCGGACCTTCGATCGAATCGAGGGCTACACCGGCGGGATCTAGCTGCAATGGCGACCAGCCCAGAGCCGTCTCAACCTGACGCAGACAGGTCACCGCAGCCGCTGCAGAAGCTGCCATCACTCCCGCCGTGAACCAGTCGCAGCGAGCCAGCAGCGGCTCAAGCTCTGCCCGCAGCTCCGAGAGCGCTGCGGGGTCGAGCGACGGAGCAGTGCGCAGCCCCCGCAGGGATGCCAGGTCCTGACTCACTTGATGTACTCCTTGAGCACGCCGTTGCGGTTGGGGTGGCGCAGCTTGCGCAGGGCCTTGGCTTCAATTTGACGAATGCGCTCCCTGGTTACATCAAAGATCTGGCCGATCTCTTCAAGGGTCTTCATGCGGCCGTCATCTAGGCCGTAGCGCAGACGCAGCACGTCACGCTCCCTGGGGCTGAGGGTGGCCAGCACGCCCTCGAGGTCCTCTCGCAGCAGGTTCTTGGCCACATCCTGCTCAGGGTTTTCAATATCGGCCTCGATGAAGTCACCGAGCCGGGAATCCTCCTCTTTGCCGATCGGCGTCTCCAGGGAGATGGGCAGCTGGGCGCTTTTGGCGATGAAACGCAGCTTCTCGATGGTCATTTCCATCGATTCGGCAATTTCCTCTTCGGTGGGCTTGCGGCCGAATTCCTGGGAGAGGGTCTTAGTGGTCTTCTTGATCCGGGAAATGGTTTCGTATAGGTGCACCGGAAGGCGGATAGTGCGTGACTGATCAGCGATAGCGCGGGTGATCGCCTGACGAATCCACCAGGTGGCGTAGGTGGAAAATTTATATCCCTTTTCGTGGTCGAATTTCTCGGCAGCCCGGATCAAGCCGAGGGAACCCTCCTGAATCAGGTCCTGGAAGCTCAGGCCCCGGTTCATATATTTCTTTGCGATCGAAACCACCAGGCGCAGGTTTGACTGCACCATCTTTTCCTTGGCTCGGCGGCCAAGCATCAGGCGCCGGCGGAACTTGATGGAGGGCATCTCCACCAATGCCGCCCATTCCTTGTTGTCGGGCTGGCGGCCGTGATCGGCCTCAAACTGAGCGGCGATCTCCTCGAGCTGGAGCAGATCGGCGATCTTGCGGGCCAGCTCGATCTCCTCATCGGGCCGGAGCAGGCGGATACGGCCGATCTCCTGGAGGTAAACCCGAATGGAGTCTTCGGTGTAGACACCTTTAGGCCCCACCTTGATGCTGGCGAGGGCCTTTGCGGCCTTCTCGTCCTTCTCGGCAGAGCTGCCAGATGGGCCTAGATCATCGGCATCGTCTAGCCCAGCGGTATCGACTGGAGCCTCAGTTTTGGCCTTGGCCGCTGGGGGTTTAGGCGCTGAGGATTTGCTTGCGGCCGGCTTTGCCTTGGTAGCAGCCTTTGCCTTGGTAGCAGCAGTTCCTTTAGAAGCAGCCGGGGATTTGGTGGCAGTCTTTGCTTTGGGAGCAGCCGTTCCCTTGGAAGCGGCCGGGGCTTTGGCAGCGGCTTTTGCTTTTGGCGCGGCCTTTGGCTTAGGTGCAGCCTTCATGGGCTTTACTTGCACCTCTTCACCGGCCGCCGTGGCCACCATCAAGATTTCAGGGGTTGCTTTCGGCTGGGCAGCAGCAGGGCTCATAGGTAACGAAAACGAAACAACAAAACAAATGAGCGGAAACGCATCGCCTGAAATCGGGTCTAGAGATTTTCTGCCTGCAATCGGCAGAAAATTGTTCCAGCTACGCCGGGATTAGCCGTAGGAGCTGGTGCAAGACCACGAAAACGGAAACGAAACCTCTGAACGGTGGTAGTAGGCAAGGAAAAGTCGAGCGACCCGGCAAAAAGCAAGGGGTCGGTGGCCGAGGCCTGGACAGGGCTGACAGGGGTGGTCGCAGACCGGGAGGCCGAATGGTGGGAGGCTGGCTCCCGGGGTCTCACTTCAGGTCTTCCCGCTGGACGGAAATCTGCTTAGTTCCGACGGCAGTCCTTGAACTGCCCAACAAACACATCCTAAGAATGGGTTGTGACCTTTGCAAGCTTGTCGATCCCCTGGCTGCAGATTTGGCTCGAAGCCGGGCGGGAAGGCCAGGTATTCACCTACGCCAACTCGCCAGAAACCCCAGCCGGGATTGGGGATTTGGTGCGGGTGAAGCTGCAGGGCCGCCCGCACACCGGCTTGGTTGTGGGCTGGCTTGATCAATTACCCACCAGTCTCAGCAGCAAGCGAATCCAGCCAATCATGGAGATTTGGCAGCGGGCTGCCGTAGATCCCGATTGGCAAAACTTAATGACAAGTGTGGCGGCGGAGTGCCACACGAGCCTCTTCAAAACTCTGAAAAGTGCCCTGCCACCGGGCTGGCTTGGCCAGCGCAACCAGGGGCCAAGCAGGCCAAGCCGTGCAATCTGGCTGGTGGAGCGCTCCGATGCAGCACTCCTCAGCCAGCCCCTCACCGAGCGGCAGCAACAACTGCTTGAGCACCTTGGGCGCCATAGCGGGCCAGTGCCCCTGCGGGACATTTGTGGTGAGGCTGGCTTCAGTCGCGCCGTCCTCAAGGGCCTGGAGGCTAGGGGCCTGGTGCAGCGCCTTCAGGCTCCCCCCGAGGGCAGTGGAGCTGGCCTGGCACCGGCCCACTGGCCTGCCCTGACGGAAGCTCAGGCCGCTGCAGGCCAGGCCCTTTCCGGTGCCCCAGCGGGCGCGGAATTTTTGCTCTGGGGTGTAACAGGCGCCGGCAAAACTGAGGTGTATCTGCGGGCGGCCGCCCAAGCTCTGGAGCTGGGGCAGGCCACCCTCTTACTCACCCCGGAGATTGGCCTAATCCCCCAGTTGCTCGACCGGGCACGGGAACGCTTCGGCTGCCGGGTGGTCGAGTTCCACAGCGGCCTTTCCGATGGAGCCCGGGTGGCGGCCTGGCGTCGCTGCCTAGAACCAGAAGCGGTGGTGGTGGTGGGTACCCGCTCAGCGATCTTTCTGCCCATGCCCAGGCTGGGCCTGATCGTGCTCGATGAGGAACACGACAGCTCCTACAAGCAGGACAGCCCGATGCCCTGCTACCACGCCCGCGACGTAGCCCGCCTACGGGCCCGGCACAGCGGGGCGCGGCTGGTGCTCGGCAGTGCCACACCCTCCCTCGAGAGTTGGCTGAGCTGTCAATCCCCCCAACCAGCCAGCCGCCTCCTACGACTGCCGGAGCGGATTGGTTCGCGGCCCCTGCCTGCCGTACGGGTGATCGACATGCGCCACGAGCTCGCCGATGGCCACCGTCGCTTGATCAGCCGGGCCCTGATGGGGCGCTTAGAGCAGCTGCAGGAGAAGGGCGAACAGGCAGTGGTGCTGGTGCCCCGACGGGGCTACCGAGCATTCCTTAGCTGTCGCAGCTGCGGCGAAGCGGTGCTCTGCCCCCACTGCGATGTATCCCTAACCGTGCACCGCTCCAAAGGGGGCCAGGAATGGCTGCGCTGCCACTGGTGCGACCACCGCGCCGAGATGGGCAATCGCTGCGGCCACTGTGGCTCCACGGCCTTCAAGCCCTTTGGCGCGGGCACCCAGCGGGTGATGGAGCAGCTAGCAACCGAGCTTGAAGGGTTGCGCCTGCTGCGCTTTGACCGTGACACCACCAGGGGCCGCGACGGCCACCGCCGCCTGCTCGATCGCTTTGCCCAAGGGGAAGCCGACGTATTGGTAGGCACCCAGATGCTGGCCAAAGGCATGGACCTACCTCGGGTCACCCTGGCGGCGGTATTGGCGGCAGACGGGCTTTTGCATCGCCCCGATCTGCGCTCCTCCGAGCAGTGCCTGCAATTGCTGTTGCAATTAGCGGGCCGGGCGGGCCGCGGCGAAAAACCAGGCGAGGTGCTGGTGCAGACCTACAGCCCCGACCACCCGGTGATTCGCCACCTGGTGGATGGGCGCTACGAGCTGTTTTTGGCCCAGGAGAGCCAGTTGCGCCGCCAGGGTGGCCTGGTGCCCTTCAGCCGGGCCTGCCTCCTGCGTCTGAGCGGACCAAGCGCCAGCGGCACGGCAACCGCCGCCGCCGCCTTGGCGGAGAGAATCCGCAGCCAAGTGGCGGCAGCCGGCTGGCTGTTGATTGGTCCCGCCCCGGCCCCGGTAGCCCGGGTAGCGGGCAAGAGTCGCTGGCAGCTGTTGCTGCATGGTCCCGCCGCCCAGCCCCTGCCCTTGCCAACTGAAAGCCTGCTGCGGGAGGGGCTGCCTGCGGGGGTGGGTCTGGCGATCGACCCCGACCCCCTCTGCCTTTGAGCACCGCTCTCAAGCCGGTAGTTCCGGCAGGCCGAAGCCCAGCAGACGCCGCAGGCGCTCCAGGGCCAGCACCAGCACTAGGGCAAGGGCAATCAGGGCGCCGCCAATACCAAGACCACTCCAGCGCCAGCAGCTGAGCTGCAGGGTGTTGCTGGCGCCAAAGCGCAGGGGCCAGTGCAGGGCAGCTCGTCCAGAAATCGCCGCAGCGGGCTCGGGACTGGCCAGGCGGACAGCGGCAGGGGTCACAGGGGCCAGGTCGATGGCGGCGCTGAAACCCGGCAGAGCGGTGAGCCCACGCAGGTCCACTGTCAGTTCAAGGCTTTGGCGCACCCCCAGCAGCCAATTGCGCTCCCGCAGCTGGAACTGGGGCGGCTGCAGGGCTACACCGGCCAGATCCGCTGCCGCGCTGAGGTTTGCTGCCAGCAGGGCAAGGGCCTCGGGCGCTGGTAGCACCGGGCTCTCCAGTCGCTGGTGAAAGCCGTCAGCGCCAGCAGATGGCTTGGGCTGCTTGGCCGGGTGAAATCCCTGGGTCAGCAGGGTGCGGCCAAACTGACGGGCCCAGGGCTCGGGTTGGGTGCCGGGGCTCGATAGGCCATGGGCGATCTGCAGCCGGCCCGGCCCCTTAAAGGTCAACTCGCTGCGCACCTCGGTGCAGCCGCCGAGCAGCAGCGTCAGGAGCAACAGCAAAACTGCCAGCACAGCGAAGCCCACTGGAGCCCTAGTTGGCCCCACCGGTGGCGGTGGCGGCGGTGGCGGTTTGTTGGAGCGGCGGCCGCGGGCAAGCTGCTGCATCTGGCCGCCCATGGCCTCGGCTGTGCCCAGATCGGGCAGGGTGATCGACCAATCGCGGGGGCGCTCGAGGGCCGGTGCCTCCAGCACGGTGAGTAGGTCTATGGCTTGAGCCCGCAGGCTGGCATCACGGCAGCGCTTGATCAGCCGGCAACACAGGATCGCCCGGCCGTTGTCGCCCCGCCCCATCCAGGCGGTGGCGAGCAGCAGCTGAATCTCAGCTCCGGTGGCGGTAGCAGCAGGATGCTCTCTGGTGAGGGGATCCAACAGGCGTACAACCTGGCCGTAATCGCCCCGCTCGAGGGCTGCACGGGCTGCAGCCAGCAGGTCTTCAGCCATGGCCGCCGCGCTGGCTGCCCACCACCATGGTGCCAATCCCCGAATCGGTGAATACCTCCAGCAACAGGGCGTGGGGCACCCGGCCATCAACGATGTGGGCCGCCGCCACTCCCTGGGCCAGGGCCCGGATGCAGCATTCGGTCTTTGGGGTCATGCCGCCTGCAACCACACCGTCATGGATTAATTGGCGTGCGTCCGCCAGGGTCAGCTGACGAATTAGGGAGTCAGAATCGTGGCGATCCTTCAAAATCCCTGCCGTGTCGGTGAGCAGGATCAGTTTCTCGGCCTGTAAAGCCGCGGCCAGTTCACCGGCCACGGTATCGGCATTGATGTTGTGGGCCTGGCCCTCAGCATCGGCGGCCACGCTTGAGATCACCGGGATGTAGCCGGCATCGAGCAGGGGAAAAAGCACTGCCGGATCTACTGCCGCCACCTCTCCCACCAGCCCATTAACCCCATCGGCGTAGGTGCGGGCCCGCACCAAGGAGCCATCACTGCCGCAAAGTCCCACGGCCCGGCCACCCACCTGATTGAGGCCGTTAACGATGTTTTTGTTGACCCGGCCCACCAGCACCATCTCCACCACGTCCATGGTTTCCGGAGTGGTGACCCGCAAACCGTCACGGAATTCCGGCTCGATTTGGAGGCGATTCAGCCAGTCATTGATCTCCGGACCGCCGCCATGAACCACCACTGGCTGCACCCCCACCGAGGCCAGCAACACCACATCGCGGTAGACAGCGTCGCGAAGCTCCGCTTGCACCATCGCCGCGCCGCCGTACTTGACCACCACCCTGCGGCCCGCAAAGCGTTGGATGTATGGAAGGGCCTCACTTAGGACCGACACCCTCAGGGTGTCCTGGCTGCTGATCAAGGTTTCGCTTGTCGATGGGGCAGATGGATTAAGCGGTCTTAGCTAGGGCTGGGCTCGGGCACCAGAGCGAGGCTGAATTCATCGCGGCGCTCTGGCTTGATGTCGGCACTCAAACCGGGGCCAAAGAAGCGGCCAAGCCGATCAGCGCGGGCCTGCCAGCGATCTAGGGGCACCCCTTCGCAGCGAAAGCGCAGGCGCAAGCCATAGCGGCCATCGCAGTCGAGCTCCTCAACACTCAGCAGCTGGGGCGGAGCGTCCTCGTCCCAGAGCTTGAGCACCTCCAGGGAGCTCTCCAGATGGGCTTTCTGGCCGTAGCGCCAGCGATCTACATCGGCTAGCAGCTTGCGCAGGGGCTCGCTCTCCGGCAGGTCCCGCAATTGCTTGAAACGGGAGGCCGGCGTTAGTCGCTTAGGTGGAGGCAGCTCAGAGGATTTCAAGGCCAACCCACCCAACAGGATCGGAATGCCGTAGAAAATCGTGGGCAGGCTGAGATTGGGGATATCGGTGGCGTAGGCGATCGTGCCGATCACCGTGAGCACAGCCCCCGCGATGGTCACGAGGCTGCCTGGTGAGAGAAGTGCTTGCATACAGCCATCTTCCTTTATGCCCATGGCGGATGCGACCACCAGCTGGCCCAGCGAAACCGGCACCGCCGAACTGATCAGCAACCTCAAGAGCGACCGGCTTTGGTTATTGCGCCAAATTGATGCGGGTCGTTGGCCCCAATGGCGCCTGGATCTAGCAGCCTTGGAGCGGGAGCTGGGCCAGCTGCTCGATCAGTTGAGCGACTCCGATTCCAGCGCCGACGCCTAGCTCTGAACGGGATCAATCCCGCATCAAAAAGGGATGTCGTCGTCGTCAGGGAGATCAGGCACCAGCGGGGAGGTATTCCAGGTTGGGGGCTGGGCACCTGCCGGCGCTGCTGGAGCCGGGTTGGCTGGAGCCGGGGTGGAAGGGGGAGCCGCCGCTGGGGCACGGCGCTGGGGCGCAGGCGCAGTAGCGGCAGCTGGATTGACAGCAGGACTGCTGGTGGCGCCAGGACCCATGCCGTGCAGCCGGGCCAGGGTGAATTCAGCGCGCTTTTCCTTGACGCCGTCCTGACGGGTGACGGTATTCATGCGCAGCCTGCCCTCGAGCATCAGCCGCTGGCCAACCTGCACCCGGTTCTGGAGCTCTTGGGCCAAATTGCCCCAGCCGACCACCTTCAATTGACCCGGGGGATCATCAGGACGCAGGCCATCTATCTGGACCGCCATCTCCGCCACCGGCGTCTGATTGTCCTGGGTGTATCGCACCTGGGGCGCTTCCAGCACCTCAACCTCGAGCAGACAGTGATTCACTCCCCGGCAACCATTGGTGGTCCCCATCCTGATGCACGGACCTGAGATTCAGCAGACCTCGCCCCGTCTGTGGCTGATCGGCGGCACCGGTGAAGGCCCCGTAGTGGCGGAGCGGCTGCTGCAGCGCGGTTGGCACCTAACCGTGAGCGTTGTTGGTGCAACAGCGGCCCTGGCCTATCGCCCCCATCCGGGGCTAACCCTGCGCGTCGGCGCCATCGATGGCGAGCAGGGGGTATGGGCAGAACTGGCCGCCGCCGAATCGGTGGGTTGGCCCTATGCGGTGGTGGTGGATGCCAGCCATCCCTTCGCCTGTCTGGTGAGTCGCCAGCTGGCCGCCGTGTGCAAGCAGCGCCGCCAACGGCTGATACGGCTGCTGCGCCCCACCCTGCCTGGAGCGGCAACGATCCTGCCGAGCCTGGAGACGCTGCGTAGTCGCTCGCTGCAGGGCCACCGCCTCCTATTGGCAATAGGTGCCCGCCAACTAAAACAGGCGCTGGCCTGCAGCCCCGGCGCCCGTCACTTCGCCAGGCTGCTGCCCAGCCCAAGGGCCTTACAGCTGGCCATGGCGGCTGGCTTGGCGGCCGATCAGGTCGCCTGCCTCCGCCCAGGCTCGGAGCTGGAGGTAGAGCGATCCCTGATTCGTCGCTGGCGCATCACTACGGTGTTGGCCCGCCAGTCGGGCGGAGCTACCGAACAGCTCTGGAGGCAGCTCTGCGCAGGCCCCGGCCCCGAATTGTTGCTGATCGGCAGGCCAGCAGAGCCAGCCGGAGTAGAAGCCTTAAGCCAAACTTGCCTATTGGAGGCACTGGTGCTGCCGCAGTGAGGCTCAGCCCAGGTGCTGGGCTACTAGCTGCTTGAGCGAGCCCTGGGGCCGGGGCCCCAGCTGGGTCACGACCTGACCAGCGCAGAGGGAACCCAGCCGTCCACATTCGTCGACGGACTGGCCCTGGGTGTAGGCGTGCAGGAAGCCAGCGGCGTAAAGATCACCCGCCCCTGTGGTGTCCAGCAAGGGACCGAGCTGGAAGGGGGCGACTCTGTGGGTTCCGGCGCCATTGAGTACTACCGATCCCTGCTCGCTGCGGGTGAGGGCTGCCAGCTTGCAGCGGCCCCGCACCTGGTCGGCAGCCTCTTCAAAACTATTGGCCTTGTAGAGGGCCGTGATCTCCATTTCGTTGGCAAACAGGATGTCGACGTGGCCGTCCACTAGCTCCTGGAAGCTTTCGCGGTGACGCTCGACGCAAAAAGCATCCGACAGGCTCAAAGCCACCTCGCCCCCATGGGCGCGGGCCACCTCGGCCGCAGTGATGAAAGCCGCCTTGGCCTCGTCGCTGTCCCAGAGGTAACCCTCTAGGTAGAGCACCTTGGCTTGGGCAACCATGTCAAGGTCGAGGTCGGCTGGATCCAGCCCCACCGAAGCACCCAAGTATGTGCACATGGTGCGCTGGGCATCCGGAGTTACCAGGATCAGGCAGCGGGCCGTGGAGGGCCCCTCCGTGGCCGCAGGGGTATCAAAGCGAGCTCCAACCGAACGGATGTCGTGGGTAAAGATCCCCCCCAGCTGATCGTTGCGCACCCGACCGATAAAGCCCGCCCGGCCGCCCAGTTGGGCAACCCCGGCCAGGGTGTTGGCAGCGGAGCCGCCAGAGGTTTCAAGGCCCGGTCCAACGCTGGCGTAGAGGCGCTCGGCTTGGGCTTCGTCCACCAGGGCCATGGTGCCCTTGGTGAGTTCGAAGTTGTCGATCAGGTCGTCGTTGGCTTGCACCAGCACGTCAACGATGGCGTTGCCAATGCCGACGACGTCGTAGGTCTTTTCCATGGGATCCATTAGGTGCTCAGCAGGGCCCGCTTGGGACCGTGAATGGGGTCTTCTACAACGATCGTCTGATCGCGGTTAGCGCCAAGGGAAACTATGGCGATCGGTACCTCCATTAGATCGGCAAGAAAGCGCAAATAGCTCATCGCCGTTGGAGGTAATTCCTCCAGGCTGCGGCAATCTTCAGTAGAGGTTTGCCAACCCGGCAAGGTTTCAAAGATCGGCTGGCAGCGGGCGAAATCCTCCGAACTGCTGGGGAAATATTCGATCCGCTCGCCGTCGAGTTCGTAGGCAACACATACCTGGATTTCATCGAGCTCATCAAGCACATCGAGCTTGGTGATGGCCAGACAATCGAGGCCGTTCACCTCCACCGCATAGCGACCGATCACCCCGTCAAACCAACCGCAACGGCGGCGGCGGCCCGTGGTGGTACCAAACTCACCGCCCCGATCACAGAGATGATCGTTGAGGCTGCCCTGGAGCTCGGTGGGGAAGGGACCCTCTCCTACCCGGGTCGTGTATGCCTTGGCTACCCCGATCACCCGATCGATCAAGGTGGGGCCCACCCCTGCTCCGATGCAAGCACCGCCACTTACCGGGTTTGAGGAGGTGACATAGGGATAGGTGCCGTGGTCAAGATCCAGCAGGGTGCCCTGGGCTCCCTCAAACAGGATGTTTTGGCGGGCCCGCGCAGCGCTGTGGATAGTGCGGGTGCAATCGACCACATGGGGCGCTAGCCGCTTGCCGTAGCCGACGTATTCGGCCACAACCGTCTCGAAATCCAACGGCTCAAGGCCGTAGAGCTTCTCGAGGATTTCGTTCTTTTCGGCAAGGGGGCCCGCGAGGCGATCCCGCAACCGATCCCCGTCAAGAATGTCCAGGATTCGGATGCCATTGCGCTCCGATTTATCTGCGTAGGTGGGACCGATGCCCCTGCCAGTGGTGCCGATGCGGCGATCGCCGCGGCGCTGTTCCATCGCCTGATCCAACAGGCGGTGGTAAGGCATGGTGACGTGGGCCGTAGAAGCCAGCTTCAAGCCACTGATGTCGATGCTGTAGGTGGCGAGCATGTCGAGCTCCCCCAGCATCACCTTGGGGTCGACCACCGTGCCGGAGCCGATCAAGCAAATCGTGTCGGGGTAAAGGATCCCGGAGGGGATCAGGTGCAGTTTCAGCACCTTGTCGTCCACGACGATGGTGTGGCCGGCGTTCACCCCGCCTTGATACCGCACCACAACGTCGGCTGAGCGGCTGAGAAGATCCGTGATCTTGCCCTTCCCCTCGTCACCCCACTGCGCACCGATGACGACAACGTTGGCCAAGGACACAGCGGCCCGGAGCCGCTTCTGAGCACAATCCGAGAGCTTCTCAGATCGTGGGGTCCTTCGTCAAAGATGGTTGGATTGGATCAGGGCCTTAGGCGCCGCGAGTCGCGTTGGTTTCAGCCTTCTTGAGTTCCTTGGCGATCCGCTCCTTAAGCGCCTCCGGCAGCGGGCGATTGGGATAATTGGTGTAGTGGCCAGCCATGGAGTTGATCGCCGTCTGCATGGTGGTGAAAGAGCCCAAGCCGTTCACCGAGCTGCGGGGGCGGTAGCGGGCCACGTAGCCATTGCTCAGGCTGCGAGCTTCGATCTCGGCCTCAGCGCGGGCAGGATCGTCGGCCCCTAAGGCGATGGTGCTCAGCAGGCTGTCGGCCACCGCCACAGTGTCCTCGATGTAGTTACCAGAAAGACCAGTATTTGCAGAGCTACAGGCAGTTAGAGCAAGGCTGAGGCAGAGCACCAGGGCTACGGCCAAGCGTGAAAAAAGCTGCTTCAGCCGCTGGCGGAAGGAGGGAAGCACAGCGGCCATGGGAGAAATGCGAATCCCCCCATCCTAGAAGCCGCCTCAGGGGCCCATTACGCAGGCAGGCCCATGCGCTGGCTTACCAAGCAGGGCAGCAGGGTCTCAAGCAGCTCAATGGCCGGCAGATCGCGCTTGCTGCAGCTGGAGCGCTCCACCAACTCCACCAGACCATCAGCCGCTCCGCGACCCACCACTACCCGCCAGGGAATACCAATCAGATCGGCATCCTTAAACTTCACTCCAGCCCGCTCACTGCGGTCATCCAGCAATACATCTACACCTGCTTCCTGGAGACGCAGATAGAGCTGCTCAGCCAAGCCGCTCTGCTCGGCTTCGGCCCAATTGGCCGCCACCACGATCACTTCGAAGGGCGCAATCGATACGGGCCAGCAGATGCCATTGCCATCGTGATGTTGCTCAACAGCCGCCTGGGCCAACCGGGAGACACCGATGCCGTAACAGCCCATCCACAGGGCTTCTTCCGAGCCAGCCTCATTGGTGAAACGGGCCTCAAGGGCCTCTGAATACTTGCGGCCCAGCTGGAAAATGTGTCCCACCTCAATGCCCCGACTGGCCTGGAGCTGCTGGGAGGGGTCGTGTTGGCAGCGATCACCTGGTTGGGCGGCCCGCAGATCAAGGCTCTCAGGGCAAGGGCAGAGGGAGCCCCAAGCCGCGCCTACTAGGTGGATATCGGTGCTGTTGGCACCACACACAAAGGAACTGAGCTCAGCAGCTGTTCTGTCAGCTAGTCGCAAGAAGTGCTTGGTCCAGTGACCGGAATTGGTCAGCAGCCCATCGGCTAAGTGGGGACCCATAAAGCCAAAGGGCAAGGGCAGCAGCCCTTCGCTGGCCGCGGCCTCCTTAGTAATTGGGGAAATGTCTAGTAGCGCCCCATGCTCCGCTGAGCAGCGGGCCGTTACTGCATTGGCCAGCTTGACTTCGTTGAGTTGTTGATCGCCCCGCAGGCTCACCAGCAGGGGCTGGGCGCTTTGATCTTCAAAGCGGGCTAGCAACATCAACACCTTTACGGTCTGACAGGGCTCAATGCCATGGCCGGCGCAGAGATCTTCAATGCTGCTTTGTCCAGGGGTGGCAAAAGGTTCACCCTTACCGCCAGCCCGCGGTCCCCCCGGTAGGGAGATTGGGTCAGCGGCTAACGAAACAGCCCGCTCCTGGTTGGCGGCGTAGGCCCCATCGGAACTAGCCAAAATCAAATCCTCACCTGCCTCAGCCGTAACCATGAATTCCTGGCTGGCCGAGCCACCAATCGCACCGCTGTCTGCCTCCACCGCGACAGCTCGCAAACCACAACGGGCAAAGATGCGTCTGTAGGCGCCATCCATAGCGGCGTAGGTTTGCCGCAAGGACTCCTCATTGGCATGGAAGGAGTAAGCATCTTTCATGATGAATTCGCGACCACGCATTAAGCCGAAGCGGGGACGAATCTCATCGCGAAATTTGCTCTGTATCTGATATAAATTGACGGGCAACTGCCTGTAAGAACGCAACAGATCGGTGGCCAGATATGTGATCACCTCCTCATGGGTAGGCCCCAGCCCCAACTCACGCCCCTGGCGATCCTCCAGGTGGAACATGATGCCCTCCCCTGCGGTGTAGCCGGCCCAACGGCCGCTGCGCTGCCACAACTCCGCCGGCTGAAGTTGGGGCAACAGGGTTTCAAGGGCTCCGGTGCCGTCCATCTCCTCACGCACCACCCGGGAAACCTTCTGGAGCACCCGCCACATCAAGGGGAGATAGGCGTAAATGCCCGAGGCAACCCGGCGGATGTAGCCGGCGCGAAGCAGCAGCTTGTGAGAGGGAATCTCAGCCTCCGACGGATCGTCGCGGAGCGTCACCAGCATCAGGCGGGAGACGCGCATGGCAGGAGCTTTCGATGAGGGCGGAACCTATCACCGACACCCAGCCAGGGGAGCCTGTATGGGGGTGACCACCGCTGGTGATTACGTGTAAAACCCCTGCTATGGTCTCGATCTGATCCCGTTAGTCCAAAAGCCGTCTCATGTCACCCCAGCCCAGTTCTGCAAATGGATTGGGGGCAATCGGGCTACCTGCTGGGCTTGTTGCCCAGGCCGAACCCGCAGATGCTGGATCCGCCGAGATCGCTGAAGGCCTAATCGGTATTGATGAGGTCCAAAGGGCTCTCAACCGTTCTCGGGCGTCTGTATACCGCTATACAAATACTGATCCCCGCAATCTCAATCCGCCTTTTAACCCGCGCAAGTTGAATCCGGAATACCGCAGCGATCAAAAGGATCCGCTGATGTTCCACCCCAACGAGGTGGCCCGTTTTGCCCGCGACGTGCTGCGGATCAAGGAAGTAACGGTTGAGGTACTCAACTCACCCTCTACTGCCACCCAACAATTGTTGGGTTCGATCCTCGAAGAGCTGCGATCCATCCGATTGCGCTTAGACCATCTCGATGGTCGCCCTACAGACCTGAGTGCCCGCCGTGATCAACACGATCAAGGCTCCCGCCCTGCCGCCTAAAATATTGGCCTTACTAGTTGACCGGTCTTGCAAGTTGCACGGTTCAGTCTTGCTAGTTGCACGAGTCAATAATTGTTCAATCCCCAATTTCTGAGCCACAGTGCCAGAATTGAAGAAGTCCCTTTGATTTTTGAGTGGAATCGGTGCCTTATGCGCCCTTTCCCATTGCTATGGATTCAGTTCCCCGAGATTCCCAACCCTCTTCCATCCCCCATCTAGTCGAAGCGACCGCGCCAGAACGCGATCTTGATGAGCAGGGTGAAGATCCATTCAGTACGGGCCCCCAAGCCCTTTCAGGCCTGCTGGGAAGCCTGATCGCCCTGGCCACGGCGGTGGTGCCGCTAGCCATGGTTGTCGCTGGAAGACCCTTCAGCTATTCGGCCCCGAGCTTCGAGAGCTCAGGGGCGGCGCTGCAGCAGAAAGCCCTCATAGCCGAGAGCCTGAAAAATCCTGGCCGGATCTCCAAAGCCAGCCGCGTTGACGAGAGCCGTTAGCCGCGCTTCCCCAATCGGGTGGAGGCCTTGGGTAAGAGGAGCGAGATCGTGAGGATCAGCGTTGAGGCCACTAGCCCGTTGGAAACCCATCCAGGCTGCCTCCACCTGGCTTTGCAGGGTTGATCGCTCCGGCGCCATCAAATCAACCAGCACGAGTTGGCCACCAGGCTCAAGGCTGCGGGCAAGGGCCGTAAGGAAGGCAAGCTTGCTGCCATCGTCTGGCAAGGACTGCAAAACCAGCACGGAAAGGGCGCCAGCAAAACATCCGTCGGCGTTGAGGTCCTCGACCGTGGTTTGACGCCAGCTGATCGACTCGACACCCAGTCGCTGTTGGGAAGCGGCGAGCATCTCAGCGGAGGGATCGATTGCGGTGAGCTGCCAGTCCGGGCGCTGGGCCCTTGCCTCCACCAGCTCTGCTCCGGTGCCGCAGCCCGCCACCAACACAGCTGCGCCAGAGCTGCTGGCCCGAGGCGAGGCAGCCAGCAAAGCAACCGCCAAGCGAGCCAGGCTGGCGTATCCCGGAATCAGCTGCTGGACTATCAGGTCATAACCAAGAGGCAGGTCATAACCAAGAGGCAGGTCATAACCAAGAGGCAGGTCATAACCAAGAGGCAGGTCATAACCAAGAGGCAGGTCATAACCGAGGGGCGTTGACACAGCTCGCTCGCGAAGATTCCGATGCTAGGCATTGGGGCGGGCGTGACCTAAGTTGGGCGGCGCCCATTCCCCCAGCCCGACCGTGCCCACCATCCGTTTTGAACAGGAAGGCCAGACGGTCGGTTGCATCGAAGGTGCCAATCTCCGCAAGGCCGCCCTGGATGCGGGCATCAACCCTTACAAAGGGCTCAACAACGTCAACAACTGCGGTGGCATAGGCCAGTGCGGCACCTGCGTTATGGAAGTGATCGAGGGCATGCAAAACCTTTCTCCCCGCAGCGATGTCGAGGAGGTTTACCTCTCTGATCGTCCAGCCAATTTCCGCCTCAGCTGCCGCACCAGCGTCAACGGCGACGTCACCGTGCGCACCAAACCGACCAACGCCGTTGGCCAGGGTTCAAACAGCCTGGTGGGCGCCCTGAAGTCCCTAATCGGCATCAAATAAGCGGCCGGTACCCCAATCCGTAGCTCCGGATGAAGCTCTATAGCTATTCCCGTTGCAGTACCTGCCGCAAGGCAATCGCCTGGCTGACAGCCCGTCATCTGGCTGCCGAAACGCTGGACATCACCGAGCAGCCGCCCAACATCGCCGAACTTGAGCAGGCCTTGGCCCAGCTTGGAAGGCAGCGCCTGTTCAATACCAGTGGGCAGAGCTACCGGGCCTTGGGAGCCGCTGCGGTGCAGGCCATGGACGACCAGGCCGCTCTAGCAGCGCTGGCCGCTGACGGCAAATTGATCAAGCGGCCTTTTCTGGTCGCAAACGACGGGCGCATCCTCACCGGCTTCAAGGAGCCGGAGTGGCTGGATCTTCTGGGCTAGCTGGGCCAGGGGCGGTCATCAACTGGTCGAGCTCCTGGATCAGTGCTTCAATTCCGGCCCTGTTGATCTGGCTCAGATAGGTGCCCTTGGCGCCGTCTATCAAGGTGCACAGCAGCTCCTGGGAGCGCTCCAGGGCCGAGCCGCTCTCGAGGGCCGCGGCCAGCTCCTCCCAGAACCGGTCGATGAACCGCTGCAATAAATCGAGCTGCACGTCATCGCGGCGGGAAAGCTGGTTACCAGTGCTGCGGGAAAGCTCAAGGAGGCTGTCGACCATGCCGCTCGCTAGTTGGCGACTGATGCCGGTCTCGACCTGGAGCAGCGGCTGCAACTGGCGCAGCGGTGCTGGCACCACGGTGCGCTCCAGACTTTGACGCAGGCTGTATCCCAGCAAACCTTGCAGCTCCGGCGCGAGCTTCGGTGCCACCCGGCTCAGCAGCAGCGGCGCCCAGATCCTCACCAGCTCCACCAGCGCCCGCTCGTCGCTGCTGCTGGCCACGCTCTGATGGCTGCGCAGGGCTCGCAGCCGCTGGGGCCAGCGCCGCGAGCGAATCAAGCCCTGGGTGCCATCGAGGATCTGCAGCGACAGCACTTCAAACAGCTCCACCGCCAGCAGCGCCACCACCCCCCGGCTCACCACGGCCCGCAGGGGCTCAAAATTGACCAAGCCCGAGGTCTGCAGGCGCTCAAGCACCGGTACCAGCCGCAGCCAGCGCCAGAAGGGCAGCAGTAGGGGCAGGTCGCTCCAACGGCGCAACAGGGCATCACCCCAGCTGAGGCCAGGCAGCCGGCGCCGCAGCCGAATCAGCCGCAACAAGATGTCTAAAACAAAGACGCTCTGAAACAGCAGCAGGTCGATGCGCCAGAAGTGGTCTGTGGGTCTGCCGTTTTCATCGATCGATCGCCAGTAGTTGGTGGCCACCAGCGGCAGCACCTGGTCGTTCCAGAAGCGCCGCTCCTGGCTCCAGCCGCTGATTCGGATCCGCTCTGGACTCAGCAACAGGCTGGAGGCCTGTCGAGCGGAATCCCGGTCTGCCCGCTGCCGCAAGCGATTTTTGATTTTCTCCAGGGTTCCCGAGGCCTCAGAAGCGAGAAATGGATTGCTATCGATCAGCTGGGACGTGAGTTGGGCCTGACGATTCAGCAGGAGCACCTGGCGGGGCTGCGGTGCCTGGCCGGCCGGCAGGGTCAGCAGGGCCGCATCGAGTTGGCGAAATTGCTCCAGGTAGGCCTGGGTCTCCCGGTGGGGCTCAATGCCCTTGATCGGATCCACCAGGGGGGTGACATCCGGGATCACGGTGAGGGGCACCACTAGGGGCACCGAGGGGATCGGGTAGAGGTTGCGCTGCAGCCAGAAGGTGCGCAGCGGCACGTAGGTGATGTCGAACGCCACCCACAGCAGGTTGACGCTGGCCCACACCGCCACAAAGCGGTCCCAACCCAGCATCCAGCGGCCTACTGGCTCAGCCGATGCCGACTTGGTGCGATCTTGCCAGCGAGGGGACGCCATGGGCTTTGGCGGGGTGGTTGTTGTGCCTAATCTGCCCTGTCTGGTTCGGTGAACCTGAACAAAGGAGATCTGCTGTCTTGAGCCCTTCCAACAATCCAGAGAGTGGTCAGGTTGTCAATCAGGAGGGGGGCAGTACCAGCCCCTCCCTGATTCAGCCCGAACAGGCACCCCAAGAGAGCCCCTGGGCCTTCTGGCGCAGCGTCTTGATCACCCTGGCTGTGGCTCTAGGTATTCGCCAGTTTCTGGTGGAAGCCCGCTACATCCCCTCGGGTTCGATGCTGCCAGGGCTGCAGCTTCAGGACCGCCTACTTGTGGAAAAGCTGAGCTATCTCCAGCGCTCGCCGCGGCGCGGTGAGATTGTCGTATTCCATTCGCCCCACCGCTTTGACCCGGTGCTGGCAGCTGGATCAAGCTCCAATCCCCTGCGTTGCCTGCTGGTGAATCTGCCGCTCCTGGGCAGCTTGCCCGGGGTTGCCAACCCTGCCTGCGATGCCTACATCAAGAGGGTTGTAGCCCTGCCCGGTGAGAGGGTTGTGGTGGATCCAAGGGGACACGTATTCATCGATGGCCAGCGGCTGGCCGAGCCCTACGTCCAAGGCGATTGCCCCGTAGATAGCCAGGGCATGGGACCTTGCCGAACCTTGAATGCCGTCGTTCCAGCTGGCCACGTGCTCACCCTGGGCGACAATCGGGCCAATAGCTGGGATGGCCGCTTTTGGCCTGGGGGAGCGTTCCTGCCCGAAAGCGAAATCATCGGTCGGGCCTTCTGGCGCTTTTACCCCTTCAACCAAACCGGTGCCCTTGGAGTCACAAGCTCCAGTGATCTGCCGGCTGCAGGCCGGTAGCCCGCACGGCCCCGCATACCGACTGGCCCAAGCGAGGCTGGTTGGCCGCCATCGACAAGGATTCACCCCGCTCCCAGCTCCAGGGGTGCTGGGGGTCAAACAGCAGCCAACGGCGAGTTCCCAGGCCTAATTGCTCGGGGGGCAGCCCCAGCAACTCGGAGCCTCCCCAGCTCAGGGCCTGCCAGAGCAGCTCCACGCTCCAGCCGCGGCCCTCCACCAGCTCTTGCCACAACAGCGGCAGCACAAGCCCATGGCGGGCGCCATGGCCGGCCACTCCGGCCCGCCGCTGATCAAGGGGGAGCAACTGCTCTTCCGCATCAAGCGGCAGATGGTGCACGGCCACGGCGGTAAGCAGCCGCTGCTCTAGGCCAGCAATTAAGCCCAGGCGATCAGCGGGAGTTCCCAAGCTGGGCCGCAGCCGCCACCCCTCCTCGGTGGGGTGGAGATTGCCGCTATCAGCAAGCAGGTGCCACCAGCTGACGCTGGCCAGGGGCCGCCTGGGGGCCTGGGCCAATAGATCCACCCCAGCGGCTGTGGATAGGTTCATCAGCCGCATAGCCACCGTCGAACGAACCTGAGCAAGGCTGAGCAGGCTCTGCAGCGGCAGGGTTTCGCTGAGCTCCGGATCAAGGGGCCAGCCCGCCCTCAGGGCATCAACCCCCTCGCGCATGAAGCCACCGCAGCTAAGGCCGGCATCGCGCGGGGCAACCAGCACGGGCCGGCTGCCCATCTCGCCTAGCAGCAGGCCCCGCTCCAGCAAAGCCAACGGTGGCTGCTGTTCAGCGCAGGCCAAACCAATGGCACCGGCAGCGATTTGATCGGCATGGGGGGCCAGCTCCTGATCGGCACCCTCCAGGCTGAAACTGCCCCACAGCAGTAATTGCATCGGCTCAGCCCACCCCAGGCCAAGCCGCTCCGGTCGATCGCGCCAGGGAGTAGCCCAGGGCAGCAGGGCCACGGTGCCGTAGCCGCCAGCAGCAGCGGCGGCCGCCAAGCTGGCCAGATCTTCCGCTCGCCCGCCGCAAGGTTGCTCCAGCACGCTGTGGGGGTCGACCAGCACTGGCGCTAATAGCCAGGAACGGGCGTCGGTGGGGCTGAGGCCAAGGGCCTGGGCCCGCTGAGTAGCGCCTTCGCCCCAGAGGAGCAGCTCGCCACCGCTATCGATCAGGGCATCTGCCCTAGTGATCGGCTGACCAGGACCGGTGAGCAGCTGAACCTGGTGAAGCCAGAGGGGGAGCATCAAAACTCAGAGAGCACCGGCGGCGGTGCGATCCAACACGCCTCCAAGATGCGAGGTGAGGTTCATGGCGGCCACCACAGGACGGCCAGCTGGACCCTCGGGGTAATCAATCACCGTGACACCGCCATTGCCCTGCTTGATGGCCCAGATGTCGGCGGGTTGCAGCCCCAGCAGCCCGCACAGGATGGTCTTGTTGACCGCGTCGTGAGCTACCACCAGGGCCGTTTCATCGGCTCGGAGGCTGGCAGCGATGTGAGCCCAGGTCGTTAAGGAGCGGTCCCATACCTCCTGGAGAGTCTCCCCCTCAGGCATCTGCACGGTGTGTGGTGCCCGCTTCCAATCGGCCAGCAGCTCGGGCCAACCGGCGGCGATCTCGTGCTCCAAGCGGCCCTCCCAGAGGCCGTGGCCGATCTCCACCAGGCCAGTGCTGCTTGTGAGGGGCACACCAGGATGGCTAGAGAGGATTGCCTCGGCCGTCTGGCGCGGCCTGGCCATGCAGCTGGTGTAAGCGCGATCGATGCTCACCGGGGCGAGAAAGCTGCCAGCGGCCTCGGCCTGGGAGCGCCCGTTGGCATTGAGGGGAATGTCGATCTGGCCCTGAAAGCGACCCTCTCGGTTCCAGTCGGTTTCGCCGTGACGCACCAACAACAGTCGGGCGCCTGAAGCTTTAGGGGGCAGGGGCTCACCAAGGTGGGCTACCCCATTGAGCGACTCCACCTGGACGCCGCCCTTGCTGACATTGAGCACAGAGATTGAACAGTTGTCGACCCGCAGCCGGCGGAAGCCGCTGAGGGGCAGCTCCAGCAGGGCTAGTAATAGGCAACGCAAGATGGCGTTATGGGCCACCACGAGCACGGTCTGGGGAGGGGCCTGATCGTCAGCTAGCGCGGCGGCATGGCGATCAAACAGCAAATGGCGGAACTGCTGGGCCTGGGCCATCAGCTCCGGCAAAGGCAGGTAAGAGCTGCCATCAGGGCGCTGCAGCTCAAGCAACTCAGGGGCCTGGCGCCATTGCTGCTCCTGCTCGGGGTAGTGCGCCCGCAACTCATCTCGCAGCAGACCGCTCCAGGGGGCCAGATCAATTTCCAGCAGCCCTTCCGCCTGTTCGGCAACCAGGCTCTGGCCCTGCTCGGCTAGGAGCAGACGGGCGGTTTCAGCGGCTCGCCGCAAAGGGGAGCAGTAGGCAGCAGCGCAGGTCAGATCACGCAGGGCCGCTCCTGTGGCACAGGCCTGGTTTTGGCCAGTTGCTGTCAGGCTCGACAGGTCGTCGCGGCCCTGGATCCGATGCTCCACATTGAAGCTGCTCAGCCCATGGCGCACCAGCACAATCCGAAGGGGCACGGGCTCGTCGCTGCTTAGATCCCATCGTATGGGAGGGGTGCGGGCCAGAATCCCGAAACCGGTGCGCCCTGGAGGGCCTGCGTTTGAACGCCAGTCCCCCCCCCCAACCCCGCCAGAACGCTGGATGGACCACTGGACTTGCCCTGCTGAGCCTGGTGCTCAGCGGCCTGCTTTGGATCACTGGCCTGGTGGACAGCCTGCAACGCCCATCTGTGGGCAATTCCCTGGAGCTGCGCCAACTGGAGCTGACCGCCCTGGCAGCACCAGCACTGCCGGCTGGCCTGCGCCAAGCCCTCACCGGCGCCAACCCCCTCGAGGCCCTGCGCCTTGATCTGCAGAAACAGTTGGATGGCAATCCCGTGCCGCCAGCACCGCAGCAAGAGCTGCAACTAGCCCTACTGGAGCTTCAGGCCGGCCAGGGAAGTGCGGCACGCCAGCGGTTGCAAGAGCTAAACCAGCAGGTGCCACCTGAGCAGCGCCTGCTGCTCAAGGCCCTGGTCGAACCAGCACCCAGAGCCGCCAGCCGCGACCCAGAGCAAGCGGCACAGGACCAACTACTTCAGGGCTGGGGCCTGTCTCCCCTAAGCAGACAACTGGTGTGCCAAGCCCTAGGCGATCCCCAAGTTGCTTGTGGAGATCGCGCCGCCCAGCAGGTAGCAGTGCTGCGCCTACTCGGAACCGCCGTACTTCCTGTGCTGCTGCTGCTGCTGGGCTCAGCCCTGCTGCTGCGCGAGCTGTGGCTGCGCTGGCGCGGCAAGGCAGCCCCGCCCGCCCCCCTGGTAGGTCCACCCCTCACCCTGGCGGAGGTGACCCTGCTGATCGCTGGCGGGTTCGTGGTGCTGGGCGAGCTGGTGATGCCCCTTGTGCTGGCGCCGCTGCTGCAGGGGCTGCTCAAACCGTTGTCCAGCCAGCCGGCCCTGCAACAGGGATTGCTGGTGTTGGGCCTCTACAGCGGCTTGATGGCAGCGCCACTTGTTTTGTTGTGGAGCCAGCTGCGACCCCACGGACCCGGGCCCCAGGGGGGCTGGTTGCAGTGGCACTGGCGGCCGCTGGCCAGTGCGCTGAGCCGAGCTTTGCTGCAGGTGTTGCTGGTGTTGCCGCTGGTAGCCCTGGTGGGATGGCTGCTGGAGCGTTTGGTTGGCGATCCCGGTGGCAGCAATCCCTTGCTTGAGCTCGTACTCAACAGCGCCAATCCCCTTGCCCTGCTCTGTTTCGCCATCACTGCCCTGGTGCTGGCACCCCTATTTGAGGAAACCCTTTTCCGGGGGGTGCTGCTGCCTGTGCTGGCCCAGCGCTGGGGGGGGCCTGCTGCAGTGGTGGTGAGCGCCCTGCTTTTTGGTATCGCCCACCTCAGCCTGGGAGAACTGCCACCTTTATTCGTGTTGGGGCTAGGGCTGGGCTGGCTCCGGCTGCAGAGCGGACGGCTCGGGCCCAGTGTGCTGATGCACAGCCTCTGGAATGGCCTCACCTTTGCCAATTTGTTGTTACTTGCTGGCTAAGCGTCTGCCAGCTATTGCTGCCTGGCGCCAAGGGTGGTTCAATCGCGCAGTGCATTGCCCCTTCCCTTGGTTGCCTCCCTTTCGCCCCGGCAGGCTCCAGAGCGCAGCGTGACTGCAGGGGCTAATCCAAGTCGCAAGCTGCAGAAACGCACGCTCAAGCTGATCCAGGGTTCGCTCTCCGGCCGTAAACTTGAACGCCGCGCACCCTGGATCTCCAACCTGCACCGGGCCACCGATGGCACCCTGGCTGGTCTGGGAATCTGCATGCTTGCCCTCAGTGCCCTAACCCTGCACTGGCAAAACCAATGGGGTGTGAGCTATCAGCAGATGGAGTCGTCCCAGGTGCTGGAGCACAAGCTGCAGGAATCAGCTGCCCTGCTGGAACAGCACCACCTCGGCGCCGTGAAGCGACCAGGCTGGCTGGTACCCACCAGCAGCGAAAAACTCATTTACCTGCCGGCCCCGAGCGTGGCCTCAGCTGAACCCGGCTTGCCACTGCTGAGCAACTTGCCCCTGCGCCAGATCCGGACTGGCTACTGATGGCAATAATTCAATGACCAGTAGCCGTAAGCGCGGTCCGGTTCGGGCTCCTCGCAGCTCCCAGCAACGGGTGGTAGCGATCCAACCAGTGCCCGCTGGACGCCTGCTCGCTGTTTACGGCTTGCTCTGTGCCGGTTTAGTTGGCCTGGCGGGTCGGCTGGCCTGGCTCCAGGTGGTGGATGCCACCAACCTGCAGACCCGGGCCCATGCCATCCAGACCCAAACCACCAAGCCCATCGGCAAGCGGCGCACGATCGTCGATCGCAACGGCCGTCTAGTGGCTCTCGATGAGGAGCGCTTCACGCTCTGGGCCCATCCCCGTTATTTCAACTTCCCAGGCGACGACCCCCAGAAGATCCGCACGGCAGATGAGGTGGCCGGCAAGCTGGCGACCGTGCTCGCCCAGCCCAAGCCAGCCCTACTGCAAACCATGGCCGGCCGGCCCAGCGGCGTCAAGCTGCGCACCGACCTCGACCCTGAAACGGCAGAACGGGTAAGGCAACTGGGCATTAGTGGTCTCGATCTAGAGGCCTATCCACACCGCATCTATCCCCAGGGCTCCCTTTTCGCCAACGTGGTGGGTTTTCTCAACCTGGAACGCGTTCCCCAGGCTGGCCTGGAGCAAAGCCGCGACAGTGATCTCAAGCGCCAGGAGACTGCCCTGCAGATGCGCCGCGGCGCTGATGGCACCCCCTTACCAGCCGGCCTAACGGCCGGCTCCCTCTACGGCGATGACCTGCGCCTACAGCTCACCCTTGACTCCCGTTTGCAACAGGTAGCCCTTCAGGCCCTGGCAAAGCAGGTGAAGAAGTGGAACGCCAAGCGCGGCGCTGCACTGGTAATGGATGTGCGCAATGGCGAAATGCTGGCGCTGGCTTCCACACCCACCTACGACCCCAATAAGTTCTGGACCTTTAATCCCGGGCTGTTCCGCGAATGGTCTGTGCAGGACCTCTACGAACCTGGCTCCACCTTCAAGCCGATCAACCTGGCGGTGGCCCTGCAGGAAAAAGCCATTAAGGCCGATGGTCGCGTTGCCGACACCGGCCAGCTCAGCATCGGCGGCTGGCCGATCTTCAACCACGACAAACGGGCTAACGGGTTAATCGATTTTCCCACCGTTTTGCAGGTGTCGAGCAACGTCGGCATGGTGAAGGCCATGGCCCAAGTGAAGCGCGATCGCTTCTGGCACTGGCTGCGCACGATGGGGATTGACGAAATCCCCGACACCGACCTGCCAGGGGCGGTGGCAGGCGAGCTCAAGTCGCGCAAGGACTTCACCAGCCAGGCGATCGAACCTGCTGTTGCCGCCTTTGGCCAGGGGTTTTCCCTCACCCCGCTGAAGTTGCTGCAACTTCACGCCATGCTTGCCAACGGCGGCCGTCTGGTGAGTCCGCACATCACCCGCGGACTGCGCTCCGGCGATGCCCTAGCCAGCACACCCGGAGGCAGTGGTCTCCAGTTGCTTGATCCAGGCGTCACCCGCACGGTGATGGCCTGGATGGAATCGGTGGTGGACAACAGCAGCGGCCTGGGTATGAAGATTCCCGGTTACCGCATCGGCGGCAAGACCGGCACCGCCCAGAAAGCTGAACGTGGTGTCTACATCCCAGGGGCCCTGATCACCAGCTTTGTGGGCCACCTGCCCATCGACGATCCCCGCTATGTGGTGCTGGTGGTGGTGGATGAGCCCAAGGGAGGCAATACCTTCGGTTCCACGGTGGCAGCGCCAGTAGCTCGCCAGATCATTGATGCCCTGCTGGTGCTGGAGCGGATCCCCCCTTCCCACCCAAAGGAGCTGCAGAAAGCAGTCGCTAAGCCCAGCGCCTGAGCGCCTGTGGCCGTTCCCTGAAGGAAGGGCATCGCCGCTGGGATAACCCGAAAACACTGGCTAGCGTGATTGCACACCGGGTCGATGCCCCGCCATCAGCCCCCCTCTTCCAGCCAATGGCCAACCTGCTCGATCAACTTGCCGCCATGACCGTGGTGGTGGCCGACACCGGTGACATCGACGCGATCAAGCAGTTCACGCCCCGCGACGCGACCACCAACCCCTCGCTGATCCTGGCGGCAGCCCAGATCCCCACTTACCAGAATCTGATCGATCTCTCTTTGCAGGAGTCGCGCCAGGTGATGGGTGCCGATGCCGGCGCCGATGCGGTGGTTCGCGAAGCCCTCGATGAAATTTGCATCACCTTCGGCAAGGAGATCCTCAAGATCGTGCCGGGGCGTGTTTCCACTGAAGTTGACGCCCGCCTCAGTTACGACACCGAGGCAACGATTACCAAGGCCCGCAAACTCATAGGCCTCTACAACCAAGCCGGCATCAGCAACGACCGGGTACTGATCAAGGTGGCCTCCACCTGGGAAGGTATCTGCGCAGCTGAACAACTGGAACGGGAAGGTATCCACTGCAACCTCACCCTCCTCTTCGGGTTTGCCCAGGCCGTCGCCTGCGCGGAGGCCGGCGTCACCCTGATCTCTCCATTCGTGGGGAGGATCCTCGATTGGTACAAAAAGAGCAGCGGCCGTGACGGCTATCCAGGTCCAGAAGATCCCGGTGTGATCTCCGTAACCCAAATCTTCAACTACTTCAAGACCTACGACTACAAAACGGAGGTGATGGGGGCCAGCTTCCGCAACATTGAAGAGATCATTGAACTGGCCGGTTGCGACTTGCTCACTATTTCGCCGGCGCTGCTTGATCAGCTGCGCCACACCGATGGCGAGCTAGAGCGCAAGCTCAACTCCTTCGACCCCGCCCCTACCGACGCCCAGATCCACCTCGACGAAGATAGTTTCCGTCAGATGCTGGCCGCCGATCCAATGGCCACCGAGAAACTGGATGAGGGCATCCGTGGTTTCTGCAAGGCCATCGAAACCCTCGAGGCTCAGCTAGCCCACCGCCTTGGCGAACTGGAAGACGCTCCTGCCCTTGTGGGGACCGGCTTGACCCAGGCTTAACAGAGGTGGGCCACACTGGCCATTAAGTACAGAATATTGGCCTCGTGAACGCCCTCGACACCATGCGCGCCTTGGCCAGCAACGGTGAGGTTGTCAGCCTTGAGCCCGGAGAGCTGATTTTTAGCTCTGGAGAGGCCGGCGACTGCATGTTTGGCTTACTTGAAGGATCTGTCCAGCTCAGCTGGAACGGCGACCAAGGCCACGAACAGATCAACGCCGGCGACGTATTCGGGGCAGGCGCACTGGTGACGAGTGATCACCGCCGCTACGGCAATGCCATGGCCCTAACCGCCTGCAAGGTGCTGGTGATGAACAGGGAAAAGTTTTTGTTTGCCGTGCAGGAATCGCCGATTTTTGCGATTGAGCTGCTGGGATCAATCGACCAGCGGCTGCGCCAACTCAAGGACTGCACCAAGATCTGAACCGACCTTCAATTGCGCTGAAACAGCAGCCTCCGGATCACACGCTGGGCGATATCGCCATATCCCATCTCGCCGGAAAGGATCTGGGCGATCCGCTGGGGAGCCGTAGGCCGCTTTATGCCGAGTTGATAGCCAACCCGCGGCACCCGGTAGAACACCTGGGCGATGCGCTTGCCCCAGGCCATTGAGGCGCCCCACTCAGCCCGCATCCGATTGCTGTAGCCCACCAGGGCCTGACTATCACCGGCTAGCCAGGGAATCAAAGCTTCGGCGGCCCGGCAGCCGCTGATCAGGGCAGGCCGTAGCCCCTCGGCCAGGAAGGGGTCGCAGAGGGAGGCGGCATCGCCCACCACCACCAAACCGGCATTGGCACCCTGGCCATGCAAGGGGTGGTGGCCATCCCAGATGCGTAGGCGGCCAGGCTGGCGAACGCCTGCATGCGGCGGCAGGCCGAGGCTGGGCAGCAGCTGGCTGAGCACCGCCTCGGCATTGGCGGGGTCTCGGCCAATGAAGGTGCCCACGCCAATGCTGTAGCCACCCTTGCGGGGGAAGGTCCAGCAAAAACCGTGGCGCACCAGGCCAAATTCAAAGCGGGCGGTGCTCGGGTCGCTCACCTCGCAATCCACCTCCACCGACACTGTTTCGGCGTAGCGGGGCTGGCTTGGACCAAGGCCATGGCGAGCCGCCAACAGGGAGCCTGAGCCATCGGCGATGACCACGGCCCGGGCCTTTAGCTGCAGCGCTTTCCCCTCCGGCCCGCGGGCCTGAAGCTGCCAGCAATCGCCTGCCCGCTTCAGGCTTTCCACCGCTATCCCAGTTCGGAAAGTAGCTCCAGCGGTCTGGGCCTGCTCCACCAAATAAGCATCGAGCACGGAGCGGCGCACGATCCAGAAGGGCGAATCACCGGGCAGGACCGCCGTAACCGGGTCGCCCAGGCACCAGGTGAAGCGCACCTGGTCAATCACCGAATCAACGGCAGGGCTGAGATCGAAGGGAAATAGCCCCTGCGTCGAGGCCGCCATGCCACCGCCGCAGGGCTTGGATCGGGGGAAGCTGGCTCGCTCGAGCAGCAGCACCTCTAAACCGCCAGCGGCTAGGTGGAAGGCAGCAGCAGCGCCAGCCGCACCAGCGCCGACCACCGCCACATCAGCCACGCCAGCCGGCGAGCTGGTCACACCTTGAGGATGTCAGCTTCCTTAGTAACCAGAAGCTTCTCAAGCTCAGCGATGAATTTATCGGTGAGCTTCTGCACCTTCTCCTGTTCGTCGCGGCTCTGATCTTCGGAGAGATCGCCGTCTTTTTCCTGCTTTTTTACCCTGTCGATGGCGTCACGACGCACGTTGCGCAGGGCAACCTTGCCCTCCTCGGCATATTTGGCAGCCAGCTTGCAGAAATCCTTACGGCGCTCTTCGGTGAGGGGTGGGATGTTGATCCTGATTACCTTGCCGTCGTTGTTGCAGGTGAGACCCAGGTCACTCATGGAGATGGCCTTTTCGATCAGGCCCATCGAACCGCCATCAAAGGGCTGGATCTGAATCGTCTGGGAATCGGGGGTGGAGATGGTGGCGAGGGATTTCAGCGGCGTTTCAGCGCCGTAATACTCCACGGAAATCTTGTCGAGCAGGGAGGGGTTGGCTCGACCGGTACGGATGGTGTTGAAGGTGCGTTGGGTCGATTCCAACGACTTGCGCATGCTGGCTTCCAAATCCATGGCTGGCGTCAGGGGTGAATACGGGTACCAATCGGGTCTCCGGCCACGGCTCGGCCGATGTTGCCGGGGCCGAACAGGTCAAACACCACGATTGGGATGGAGTTGTCTTTGCAGAGGGCAATGGCTGTGCCGTCCATCACCTCGAGCTCGGAGCTGAGCACCTCCAGGAAGGAGAGACTTTCGAAGCGCACCGCATCGGCGTGCTTATTGGGGTCTTTGTTGTAGACCCCATCCACTTTGGTGGCCTTGAACACCACATCGGCGCCGATTTCAGCAGCCCGTAGGGCGGCGGTGGTGTCGGTGGTGAAAAAGGGATTGCCGGTGCCAGCAGCGAAGATCACCACCCGGCCCTTTTCCATGTGGCGGATCGCCTTACGGCGGATGTAGGGCTCGGCCACCTCCTGCATCGAGATGGCGCTCTGCACCCGAGTTGGCACACCGGCCCGCTCCAGGCCGTCCTGAAGGGTGATGGCATTCATCACCGTGGCCAGCATGCCGACGTAGTCGGCGGTGGCCCGATCCATGCCAGCGGCCGATCCCTTCAGGCCGCGGAAGATGTTGCCCCCGCCCACCACGATCGCCAACTGGGTGCCACCGGCAACGCAGGCAGCCACATCGGAAGCAATCGACTGCACGATCTCAGGATCGATGCCATAGCCCTGCTCACCCATCAGCGCTTCGCCGCTGAGCTTGAGGAGAACGCGCTTGAAGCCCATTGATACCCCAGATCTGCCGGAGCGTAGCAACGGCCTTGCGAATTAACCTGCCGCCGCGGCCAGGTTCAGAACTCAATCCCCCGTTGAGCCTTGACCCCTTGCTCTCTGAAGGGGTGGCGCACCAGCTTCATTTCGGTCACCAGGTCGGCCCGCTCCAGCAGCTGCGGCGGCGCGCCCCGGCCCGTCAGGGCAACGTGAGTGAGCTCTGGCCGCAGGTCCAGTCCGGCAAGCACCTGTTCAATCCCCAGGTAACCCAGCTTGAGGGCGACGTTTACCTCGTCGAGCACCACCAGCTTGCGACTGGCATCCGCGAGGTAGGCCAACGACTGCTCCCAGGCCTGCTGCACCAGCTGCCGATCACGATCCCGGTCTTGGGTTTCCCAGGTGAAGCCTTCGCCCAGGGCGTGCCAGTGCAGCGCCTCCCCAAACAGCTCCAGGGCTTTTGCCTCCCCGGGCTGCCAGCCCCCTTTGATGAACTGCACCACCGCCACCTGGTCGCCATGACCCAGGGTGCGCAGCGCCAGGCCAAGGGCCGCCGTGGTTTTGCCCTTGCCATCGCCGGTGAACACCAGCACCAGGCCCTTTTCCAAGTTGCGCTCACCAACCCGTTGTTGCTGCACCTCCTTGCGACGGGCCATGCGGCGGCGATAGCCGTCCTGATCAGCTTCTGGCGCCAGATCACCGCCGGGACCCAGCTCCGCCGCTGCCGCATCAAGGCTTGAGGCTTGGTCGCTGGAGTGCTGATTCACGGGGTTAGCAAAGCGGTGACACCACTCTGGCTGTGACGGGCCAGGGCCGCATCAACCGCCTGCTGCTGGTCGCGCCGGGTGATCCAGTGGTGATATGTGCGGGTATGAATAGCCACCGAGTGGCCCATCATCCGGGCCGCGACCGTGTCGGGCAGGCCGATGTGAATGGTTCGCACCGCCCAGGCATGGCGCAGGTCGTAGGGGGTGATCGGCAACTCGTAGCGGCGAAACTGCTCAGCCACCCGGCGGCCCACCTGCTGCAGGGTCGTGTGGCGCAGGTCGGTTGCCACCGCTGGCAGGGGCGGCTGGGAACCCCCCAGCTGCTCCAAGCCGAAATGCTCCACCCAGTCGGGCTGGAAAGGCCACACCTGATGTTCACCGGTCTTGGAGGTGGGCAGCACCCGAATCACCCGGTCACCACCTGGGGCAAGGGCCGAAAGATCACAGAAAAACACCTCGTGATTGCGCAAGCCGTAGGTGGCCATCAAGCCGTAGGCCAGGCGCCAGGCCGGATTGGGGATCTGCTCGGCCCACAACAAAATCTGAGGATCACCCGGAAGCCGCCGGAACTGGGCCGCATGTAGGCCATAACCAGCAGCCCTCTCACTCCAGTTATCGGGTAGGTCGAGCTCAAAGTGGCGAGCCAGGGCGGCCAGGGCGGTGCCGCACTGCTGGCGGCTGCGACTGCTGGCGGCGTAGCTCTCTAGCGCCACTTCGAGTAGGGGCAGACCCAAGGGCAGGTCGCGCTCGGCCGCAACGGCCGCCAGGCGCCTCAGGTAGGGCAGGTAGGCGCTGCTCCAGGTGGTGCGACAACCGGCAGGGTTGCGGCGGCGGCGGGGATCGGCAAAAAATGTTGCCTCAAAAGCTGCCAACCCCAGCAAATCGTCCGCGGCGGGCTGAGTAGCTGCCGGCAACCATGAAGTTGAGGGTGAAGGTGGCTGAGCTTGTTGAACCCCCCATGCACTCCATGCGAAGCGCCCTTGCTGCAGCTGACGCAACACCTCTTTAAGCCGCTCCCTAGCCAGCTCAAGACCAGCAGTATCGGCAGGCAGCCCGAGGCTGATGCGCTGCACCGGGTGGCGGCCCGAGCCCCGGCGACAGGGAAGGGGGCCGCGCAGGCCCAACCTTTGGCCGCGCAGCTCTATGCGCAAGGAGACTCCGGCTTGGGCTAGGGCTTGGTTTGCCTGGGCGAGACCGATCTGCAAGTTGGCCAAGGCTTCAGTGGAAACTGCTGAGCTGGCATCTGCCCTAGCCAGATCCAGCTCCACCGCTGCTTTTGCCATGGGCCCAGCACAGAGGCTGACGTTCCAGCACACAACTTGACGTTATCGATCCTGCGCCTTTGTCGCTAGGGGAGGAGCGGCAGCGTTACGCTCTAATCCTCTGAGCCGCGTGGAACGAGGGCATGGCCAAAGTTGGCGTGCTGCTGCTGAACCTCGGTGGGCCCGAGCGTATCCAGGACGTTGGGCCGTTTCTTTACAACCTGTTTTCCGATCCGGAAATCATTCGGTTGCCCAATCCAGCCCTACAAAAACCGTTGGCCTGGTTGATTAGCACCCTGCGGGCTGGCAAGTCCCAGGAGGCATACCGCTCCATCGGTGGTGGTTCACCGCTGCGGCGTATCACCGAGCAACAGGCCCGCGAACTGCAGAGCGAACTGCGCACTCGCGGCATCGAAGCCACCAGCTATGTGGCTATGCGCTACTGGCATCCCTTCACCGAGTCGGCTGTGGCCGACATCAAGGCCGACGGGGTTGAGGAGGTGGTAGTGCTGCCCCTCTATCCCCACTTTTCGATCAGCACCAGCGGATCGAGTTTCCGCGAGCTGCAACGGTTGCGCCAGGCCGACAGTGGCTTTTCCCGGCTGCCGATCCGCTGCATTCGCAGCTACTACGACGACCACGGCTACGTGGGTGCCATGGCTGGCTTGGTTGCCCGCGAAATCCAGGCTTGCCCCGAGCCCTCAAAAGCCCATGTGTTTTTTAGTGCCCATGGGGTGCCTAAGAGCTATGTGGAGGAGGCGGGCGACCCCTACCAAAAAGAGATCGAAGCCTGCGCCCAGCTGATCATGGAGCGACTTCATAGTGATCTGGGCTTCGCCAATCCCTTCACGCTCGCCTACCAGAGCCGGGTAGGTCCGGTGGAGTGGCTTAGGCCTTACACAGATGATGCCCTGCAGGATCTCGGCGCCGCTGGCATCAAAGATTTGGTGGTGGTGCCAATCAGTTTCGTCAGCGAGCACATTGAGACCCTCGAGGAGATCGATATCGAATACCGGGAGATAGCGACCGAGGCAGGCATCATCAATTTCCGGCGTGTGCCAGCCCTAGACACCACCCCGGCCTTCATCAACGGCTTGGCCGATCTGGTGCAGCAGGCCATGGCTGGGCCCGAGGTGAACCTCGACCAGGCCGCCGAATTGCCCAGCAAGGTGAAGCTGTACCCCCAGGACAAATGGGCCTGGGGCTGGAACAACAGCTCTGAAGTTTGGAATGGGCGCTTGGCGATGGTGGGATTTTCCGCTTTCCTGCTGGAGCTACTCAGTGGAAAGGGACCACTGCATGCGCTGGGCCTGCTCTGAGCGCCTTCTAATACAGAGCCGTCTAATGCAGGGCCGTCCAATGCAGGGCAGACTGATCGCGGCGGCGGTCGTGTTCAGCGGCAGCGCCGGCCTGCTGCTTTCCAGCTCGGCTGGGCTGGCCCAGAGTCGCTGGCAGATGGGGGTTTTTCCCGTCACCAGCTTCCTGGCCTACACCAGCCATTTCGGTACCCGCACCGGCCCCTGGGGTCGGGTAGAGCCCCATTACGGCCTTGATATCGCAGCTCCCATGGGATCGCCGATCCGCAACTGGTGGGCTGGCTCGGTGCAGGACGTGATCAACGACGGAGGCTGCGGCTTGGGGCTGGTGATTCGTTCGGGCGATTACGAGCACATCTACTGCCATTTGTCCGGCCGGGTTTCAGGCGGTACCTACAGCAGTGGTCAGGTGCTGCTGCGCCAGGGCCAGGGCGTGCGCACGGGGCAACTAATCGGCCATGTGGGCATGAGCGGCCGCACTACTGGTCCTCACCTGCATTGGGGCATGCGCCATGGCGGCCGCTGGCTAGACCCAGCCCAGATCCTGCGAGCTATGGCAGCCGGCAGGCGCCAGCAACCGGGGCGGGCAACTGCCCCGAAAGCGCCGCCGGCAACTAGGGTTGCCGTAATCCGTTAACCGCCAAGTTGATTGGCCTGCAGCAGCCGTGACGCTGACGCCCCTCGCCTCTGCGGCCCAGTCCGCTACCGCCACAACCAGTGGTGATCACACCGCTGCTGAAGCTTTTGCTCCTCAGCGAGTAAACGGCGGCTATGCCCTGATGGACGCCCTGCATCGCCATGGAGTGCGCCACATCTTTGGCTATCCCGGCGGCGCGATCCTGCCCATCTACGACGAACTGCACAAGGCAGAGTCCCGTGGCTGGTTGAAGCACATCCTGGTGCGCCATGAGCAGGGCGGCACCCATGCGGCCGATGCCTACGCGCGAGCCACCGGCGAAGTTGGCGTCTGCTTTGGAACTTCGGGGCCCGGCGCTACCAACCTGGTCACCGGCATCGCCACTGCCCAGATGGATTCGGTGCCGATGGTGGTGATCACCGGGCAGGTGCCGCGGGCATCGATTGGCACCGACGCCTTCCAGGAAACCGACATCTTCGGCATAACCCTGCCGATCGTGAAGCACTCCTGGGTTGTGCGCGATCCCCGCGATATCGGCAGGATCGTGGCTGAAGCCTTTTTGATTGCAGCCAGTGGCAGGCCCGGCCCGGTGCTGATTGACGTGCCCAAGGACGTCGGTCTGGAGGAATTTGACTACACGCCGGTGGCTCCGGGCTCGGCGATCCCAGCTGGATTCAAGTTGCCACCCAGCCCCGACCCCGAGGCCGTTGCCGCGGCTCTGGCCTTGATCCGCCAAGCCCGTCGCCCCCTGCTCTACGTCGGTGGCGGAGCCATCAGCAGCGGGGCCCATGGCGCCGTGAAACAGCTGGCCGAACGCTTCCGCCTGCCTGTCACCACCACCTTGATGGGCAAGGGAGCCTTCGATGAGAAGCACCCTCAATCTGTGGGCATGCTCGGCATGCACGGCACCGCCTATGCCAATTTCGCAGTCACAGAGTGCGATCTGCTGATTGCCACCGGTGCCCGTTTCGACGACCGGGTCACAGGCCGGCTGGATGGCTTTGCGCCCCGGGCCCAGGTGATCCATATCGATATCGACGCGGCGGAGATGGGCAAAACCCGCCTACCCGATGTGGCCTTGGTGGCCGATGTCCAGGCCGCGCTAGCAGCCCTTCTGGCTGCCTCAGCCCAGGACAGCTCGGAGGGCCGCACCGAGGCCTGGTTGCAGCGCATCGACAGCTGGAAGCAGAACTATCCGCTGGTGGTGCCCGATCCGGAGGGAGACATCGCCCCCCAGGAAGTGATTGTCGCCCTGAGGGAGCTGGCACCGGATGCCTTCTACACCACAGATGTGGGCCAACACCAAATGTGGGCAGCCCAGTTTCTACACAATGGCCCCCGGCGCTGGATCAGCTCGGCGGGCCTTGGCACGATGGGTTTCGGCATGCCCGCAGCCATGGGCGTGCAGACCGCCTTCCCGGATGAGCAGGTGATCTGTGTTGCCGGCGACGCCAGCATCCTGATGAACATTCAGGAACTGGGCACTCTCAGCCAATACAACCTGCCGGTGAAGGTGGTGGTGATTAACAACGGCTGGCAGGGCATGGTGCGCCAGTGGCAGGAGAGCTTCTACGGAGAGCGCTACTCGGCCTCGGAAATGACCAATGGCATGCCGAATTTCGCAGCTTTAGCGGAAGCCTTCGGCGTTAGGGGTGTGCGCATCGACGAACGGGCCAATCTGCGCCAGCAATTGCAGGAGGCCCTTGACCATCCCGGGCCTGCCTTCATCGATGTCAAGGTGCGCCGCAACGAGAACTGCTATCCGATGGTTCCCCCCGGCGCCAGCAACGCCCAGATGGTGGGGCTGCCATCCCATCCGGAGCTGGCTATCGACACGAGCCGCCATTGCCACTCCTGCGGTAGCACCACCGAAAGTGCCCACCTGTTCTGCCCCAGCTGCGGCGCCAAGCTTTGAGATGGCTCGCCGCATTGCTGGCGGTTTTACTGCTGTGGCCTGGAGCCGCCTTGGCGGCCGAGGTGCTGCAGGTGCGGGGGGCAACCCTGCTGCAGCTAGGCGACCAAAACCGGAGCTACACGGTGCAGCTGGCCTGTGTGGAGGTGGCTGAAGCTCAGCAGGCTGAGGCAGTGGCCTGGCTACGCCAAGCCGTTCCTCGCCACACCCGCGTCAATTTGCGGCCGATGGGCCAAAACCAGGGTGTGCTGTTGGCAAGGGTTCAGCCGCTTGCTCCCGTGCGTGGCAGCACAAACCAAGCAGCAGATCTGGGCAGCGGATTAATCGCAGCTGGTCTGGCCCAAGCCGACTCCCACGCCAGCGCCGACTGTGCCAACGTCGCAGCCTGAATGAGGCCACTTATCTGCCCATGAGTCTGAATCGCACCGCCAAGGGCATCGTGCTGGTGCCCTCCCTGCTGCTGGGGGGAGCCTTCCTTGCGGCGGGGGTATGGAGTGAGGGCCCAGCGGCTAGTAATAAAACCCTAGCCCTCAGTTTGGGCGGATTGCTGATGGCGGCTGGGCTACTGGCCCAACTCCTACCGGAGAGTAAGCCAGAGTCTTCCGACTCCGACTGATCTCCAGTCAAAGGGCAAGTTTGATCTCTATTCAAAGGGCAAGCTCTTTACTTCTTGGGCTGGGCTTTGGAGGCCTGGGCTGTGTACTGGGCGATCACATCGTCCACAAATTTTTTGTCGTCGGCGGTGATCTTGGCGTAACAGCCCTGCTTAACCCGGCCCACAATCTGCACAATGCTGCCGTTGAAAATCTGGGCGGCTTCAAGCTTGCCGCTGCCAGCTATCTGACCGCCATGGGCAGCGGTCACCACGTAGGTGATCGCCTTGGCATTGGAGATAACGGCGTTTTGCACGGCCAATTTCTGCTCCACCGCCAGCTCACAGACGTTGACGGCGGCGGCGAGAGCCAGATCGTTCATGGTCTCCAGGCTGACTGGCTTGGCCGCAGCGGCGGCGGCCCCAGGCGACTGGGCGAAGACAGGAGCTCCCAGCAGAGCTGTGGTACTTAGGGCGGAAGCAGCGATCCAGGCGAGGGAAAAGCGAGACACAGAAACTTGCGAGCAACAAAAAGCTTCACCCCACTGTGCCACCTATTTCGAACCAGCGTCAGGGGGTGTGGGGCCTGCATCGCTGGCTTCACAGTTAAGACAACGCCCCAAGAAGGCGCCAGATTCAGGGTGGCTGCCAAATACCCATGCCAACAGCCGCGAACTGCTCGTCGTGCCGTTCGCGGAAGTAGGTATCGGGGCGATAGCCGAGGTGGGCGGCAAAAACGCCTCCCTCGGCGAAATGATCCGCGAGCTCGCGGGCCAGGGTGTGCGGGTGCCTGGAGGCTTCGCCACCACAGCCGCCGCCTACCGCCACCTACTGCGCAGCAACGACCTCAGAACTCCACTGCAGGACCTACTCCAAAACCTGGATGCTGATGATCTCGGTGCCCTGCAGGCCGCCGGCAAAGCCGCCCGCAACCTGCTGCTGAACACCACCCTGCCCGCCGATCTCAGCGAAGCGATCCTGGCCGCCTATCGAGAGCTGGCAACACCAGATGGCGTTTTGCCAGCGGTAGCAGTGCGCTCGAGCGCCACAGCCGAAGACCTGCCCGATGCCAGCTTTGCTGGCCAGCAGGAGACCTTCCTCAATATTCAGGGCGAAGCTGCCCTGCTGCAGGCCTGCCGGCGTTGCTACGCGTCGCTGTTCACCGACCGGGCCATCTCCTACCGCCAGCTCAATGGTTTTGACCACCTGGAGGTCGCCCTTTCGATCGGTGTGCAGCGCATGGTGCGCTCCGACCTGGCCTGCGCCGGGGTGATGTTCAGCATTGACACCGAGACAGGCTTCCGCGACGCGGTGCTACTCACCGCCGCCTACGGCCTCGGTGAAAACGTTGTTCAGGGCGCCGTTAACCCCGATGAAGTGCTGATTTTTAAGCCAACGCTTGAGCAGGGATTTGCGCCGATCCTCAGCAAGCGACTGGGCAGCAAGGCGATCCGGATGGTGTACGGGGAAGCGGGGATCACCGTGACAAACGAGCCCGTGCCGGAAGCCGAGTGCAACCGCTTCGCCCTCAGCGATGACGAGTGCCTCACCCTGGCCCGTTGGGCCTGCCAAATTGAGCGTCACTACAGCGACAAGCGTGGCGCCCCCACGCCAATGGACATCGAGTGGGCAAAAGATGGCCTCACAGGCGAGCTGTTCATCCTCCAAGCCCGTCCTGAAACCGTGCAGTCGCGGCAGCAGCAGGCGGTGCTGCGCAGCTGGCACCTGGAGCCCCATCAGGCGCAAACCCTGGTGAGCGGCCGCGCCATCGGCGCCTCGGTGAGCAGCGGCGTAGCCCGGGTGATTAATGATCCCGGCGAAATCAGCCGTTTTGAGGCTGGCGACCTACTGATCACCGAACGCACGGACCCCGACTGGGAACCAATCCTCAAACGAGCCAGTGGCGTGGTGACCGACCAGGGCGGCCGCACCTGCCATGCGGCGATCATTGCCCGCGAGATGGGCATTACGGCCATCGTCGGCACCGGCGATGGCACCCAGCGCATCCAGGACGGCGACGCCATCACGATCAGCTGCTGCGAAGGCGATGTCGGCCGGGTGTACCGGGGCAACCTGCCGTTCAGCGTCACGGAGCAGGCCATTGGCGATCTGCCCGTCACCCGCACCCAGATCTTGATAAGTGTTGGCAATCGGGAGGAGGCCTTCAACCTCGCGGCCATTCCCTGCGACGGGGTGGGCCTGGCCAGGCTGGAGTTCATCATCGCCAATCACATCAAGGTGCACCCGCTGGCCCTGCTCCAGCCTGAGCGGGTTGCTGACGCCCAGCAGCGGCAGCAGATAGCCCGGTTAACGGCTGGCCACACCAGCCCCGCCGAGTACTACGTGGATCTACTGGCCCAGGGCATGGCCCGCATTGCAGCGGCTTTCTATCCCAGGCCGGTGATCCTGCGCTTTTCCGATTTTAAGAGCAATGAATACGCTCGACTGCTTGGGGGAGCTGCGTTTGAACCCAACGAGGAGAACCCGATGCTCGGCTGGCGGGGCGCATCCCGCTACTACGCCCCCGCCTTCCGCGCTGCTTTTGCCCTTGAATGCCAGGCCCTTAAACGGGTGCGCGATGCCATGGGACTCACCAATGTGATCCCGATGGTGCCTTTCTGTCGCACTCCCGAGGAGGGGGATCGGGTGTTGGCCGAAATGGCCCGCTCCGGCCTGGTGCGGGGTGAAAACGGGCTTGAGGTGTATGTGATGTGCGAGCTACCAAGCAACGTGATCGCGGCAGAGGCGTTTGCCGAGCGCTTCGATGGCTTCTCGATCGGCTCCAACGACCTCACCCAGCTCACCCTGGGGCTGGATCGCGATTCAGCCTTGGTGGCTGAGTTGTTTGACGAGCGCCATCCGACCGTGAAGTCCATGATTCGCCTGGCAATCCAAAGCGCCAAACGCTGCGGCCGCAAGATCGGCATCTGCGGCCAAGCCCCCAGCGACTACCCCGATTTCGCTCGCTTCCTGGTGGAGGAGGGCATTGATTCGATCAGCCTCAACCCCGACGCCGTGATCGCCACCCGCCTGGAGGTGGCCAGGATCGAGGCCAGCTTGGCCTGAGCCGCCAACCGCAGCTCACAAAACCCCATCTCTCAGCCGATCCGCCGCAGCGACGGTCCCTGGCTGGGTTGAATCTGGGCAGGTAGCTGCTGGCTGCTGATCGACTCCAGGGTGGTCATGTTGTAGCTGGTGTAGGTCGTGCGTCCCGCGCCATCGCCCTGGGGCCAGAAGGCATCGATCACGGTGAGGGTCTGCACCGGAGCCGTGCTGTCCTGCAGCCGGCGGCGCGGACCGCTGCCCAGGGCGCCGAGGTTGAGCAGGTCCAGTTGACCCACTCGGCCAGGGAAGAAGGCGTGATGGTGGCCGCTGATGTAGGCATGGGCGCCGGTGCGCTCCAGCAACTGGCGCAGGGCCTCGCTCTGCTGCAACACCTCGCCAGGCCGGTCCCGGCCCTCTCCTACGGCCAGCAGCGGCAGGTGGCCAAGCACCAGCCGCAACCGAGCCGATTGGGCCTCGGGGCTGCGCAGCTGGCGCTCGGCCCAGGCCACCTGTTCGGCGGGCAGGGCGGCCGAGGAGGCATCCCACACCAGCAGGAAAAGGTCGTGCTGACGCACGCTGTAAGCAAAGGGAAAGCGGCTGGCATCAACAAACTTCAGCCCCAAGGCATTCTGCTGGCCGCGCCAATAACGCTCGGCCTCCTGGCGATCGAGCTCAAATATGTATTTGCCTGCAGAGCGGGCGGAAGAGGCGTCGTGGTTGCCCATGGTGATCGCCACCGGCAGCCCAGCCCGCTCCAGAGGTGCCAGCAGCTGGCGGTGGAAGGAGGCCCACATGGCGCTGAGGTGTACCCGGCTGAGGCCCTGCTTCTGGCCCGCCACCATGTCGCCGCCGCAGAGCACCAGATCGGGTTTCCAGCTGGGGATCAGTTCAACGGCCCGCAGCACCTCCGGCAGGTAGCTGGTGGAGCCGTAGCTGCTGTTGAGATCACTGATCGCCACCAGGCGCAGGTCGCCTCGGGGCGGCAGCAGCGGTTTGGCACCGCCTCGAGGGGCGGCAGCGGCCTCAGGGTTCAGGCCTGATGCCGCCAAGGCTGCCACTCCCAAGCCAGCCAAGCTGAGGAAGCCACGTCGGGAGACGAAGGCGCCAGGCCAGGTGAGGTTCTTCGGCGTGCTGCGCTGGAACATGCCCATGGTTTAGCGCCCCGCCTAGGCAGACAGACGCCAGAGCAAGGTGCCGTGGGCCGTGGCTCGCAGCACACAAAGGACCGCCAGGGCCATGCAAAGGGGGCAGTGGGTAATCGACAAAGAATCGACGCCGCATCGACCTCCAGCCTGGCAGCCCAATCGAATTTCAGGCGCAGTGGAGCCAAGACTGCTGAAATAACGCCATGAATAAGCGCCCGGCTCCCGTCCAGGCGCTCCCCTGGAGTCGGTAGTGCTGCGCCTGAGCGAATTGAAGCTGCCCCTCGACCACAGCGAGGCCGACCTGGCGGCGGCAGTGCTGAGGCGCCTGCGGCTCGCCCCCGATCAACTACTTGGGTTGCGGCTGGTTAAGCGCAGCGTTGATGCCCGCAAGAGCGCGGCGATCACCCTCGTTTACAGCCTGGATCTGGATTTGGACCTTGATGCCCGTGCCGAGGCCCGGCTTCTCAAGCGCTTTGCCGGCGACCCCCACCTGCGGCCCAGCCCCGACATGACCTATCACCCCGTCGTAAGCGGAGCCAACGCTGGAAAGCTGCGACCAGTGGTGGTGGGAGCTGGTCCCTGCGGCTATTTCGCGGCCCTGCTGCTGGCCCAGATGGGGTTTCGTCCCCTACTGCTGGAGCGGGGCAAGGCGGTCAAGGAGCGCAGCGCCGACACCTTCGGCTTTTGGAAGGGGAGCGCTGACTTCAATCCCGAATCAAATGCCCAATTTGGCGAGGGTGGGGCTGGCACCTTCTCCGACGGCAAGCTTTACAGCCAGGTGAGCGAAGCCAAGCCCTACGTGCGCAAGGTGCTGGAGGAGCTAGTTGCCGCAGGCGCCAACCCTGACATCCTCACCCTGCACCACCCCCACATCGGCACCTACAAACTGGCCACGGTGGTGCGGGGGTTGCGGCAGCGAATCGAGGCCCTAGGGGGCGAGGTGCGCTTCGAGTGCCGGGTAGACGGCCTGGAGCTTAATCCCGTAGACCGCTCCATTCAGGGTCTGCAGCTCGATAGCGGCGAACGAATTGCCGCCACCCAGGTGGTGCTGGCCCTTGGCCACAGCGCCCGGGACAGCTTTGAGATGTTGAAAACCGCCGGCGTGGCGATGCAGCCCAAGCCTTTTGCCGTTGGTCTACGCATCGAACACCCCCAGAGCCTGATTGACAGGGCCCGCTGGGGGCAGGCCGCCGGCCACCCGCGCTTGGGGCCAGCTGAATACAAGCTGGTGCATCACTGCCGTGAGACAGCCAACTTGGGCCGCAGTGTCTACAGCTTTTGCATGTGCCCGGGGGGATTGGTGGTGGGGGCTACCTCGGAGCCAGGTCGAGTAGTTACAAATGGCATGAGCCAGCACACCCGCAATGAACGCAATGCCAACAGCGGCATCGTGGTGGGTATCGAGCTAGCCGATCTGACGCCCTATGGGGAAAGAGACGACGATCCCCTCGCCGGCGTTGCTTTTCAGCGCTATTGGGAGGGGCGCGCCTTTGTTACAGGCGGATCTAACTACCAAGCACCTGCCCAGCGGGTTGGAGATTTCCTCGCTAACCGCTCAAGTGAGGGCAGTGGCGGAGTGATTCCTTCATACCAACCAGGAGTTTGCTATGGAAACTTGGCTGGCTGCCTACCGGAGTTCGTGCTGACAGCTATCCGAGAGGCCCTGCCCGCCTTCGATCGCCGCATTCCAGGCTTCCTAATGGGCGATGCCCTGCTCACCGGTGTAGAGACCCGCACCTCGTCGCCCGTGCGGCTACCCAGAGACGAAATAACCCTGGAGTGTGGTAACACCCCAGGGTTATACCCAGCCGGCGAGGGAGCTGGTTATGCCGGCGGAATCCTCTCGGCAGCAATTGATGGAATCAAAGTGGCCGAACAGGTAGCCCTGTCGATCACTCTTCCTCGTCCTCAGCACCCAGTGGTACCAAGCGAATCTGTTTGCGACCCAACTTGATTTCGAACTCATCGCCAGGCTTGAGGTCAAGCATGCCCGTATAAGCCTTGCCGACCATCAAGTTGCCGTTGAACTGGACCTTGGTGTTGAAGCTGAGTTTTCGGCCGCCCTTCCCGGTTTTGGCTGCACCGCCAAAATCGACTCCCTTGGCATTCAAGAGAGCCTCGTAGAAGGCTGTGAAGTTCAGCCGTTCCGAACCGTCTTTTTTGTGGGAGACATAGCCGCAAGCGCGAACCAAGTCAGACTTGCTCACATCCCCGAGTTCTTTGACCTTGGCGAGGAGGTCGACACCAGTGAGCATTGATGATAATTATGCAACTCCTGCATTATTGCGCAGAAACAGGCCCGAATGCAAGCTACGCGGCTTTGATTGAAGGTGAATCCAGCTCGAAACAGCGCCAAGATTCAAGCCTGAGAAACAATGCCGCTCCACTGCACCGCCTTCACCTGATCGCGCCGCCAGGAGTGAAAAAGCAGTGGTTCGCTGGCTGTGCAAAGAGGGCAGCGGTCAATTTGCGCCGCGGGCACCCCAAGTCGCTCCAGTTGGAGCTGGGCGGCAAGGCGAATATCAAGGCGGTCTTTCATAGGGTCTGGATCGGCCTGCAGAGCGCCGCACTGACGCAACTGCTCAAGCAGAACAGGCAGCAAAGACGCATCAGGGGCGGCGGCTAGAGACGCCGCAACCTGTTCAGACACCAGCCGCTGCACTTGGTAGGAGCCACCGTCGATCGCTGGTCCTAGGGCCACCAGCAGCTCGGCCGGCCGACTGCCTCCATCCACCAGCTGCTGCACGGCGCGCTCGAGGATGCCTCCAGCCACACCGCGCCAACCAGCGTGGCAAGCCGCCACCCGGCCAGTAGCGGGATCAGCAATCAGCACCGGGGTGCAGTCAGCGCCACAAGCCCAGAGGCTTTGGCCGCCGGCATCACTAATAAGACCATCGGCCTCGGGAAAGGGATCGGCGCTGGCCTGGCTGGCTGGCAAAACCAAGGCGCTGTGCACCTGACGCAGACGGTGCACACTCACCCCAGCGCTCACATAAGCCGCCAGCACCTCAGGCCCCCGTCCCTGCCATTGACGTGTAAAGAAGCCATGCTCAAACGACTGGAGCAGGTCGCACTGGAGGTAGTAGCCGCCATAGGTACCTACCCAGGTCCAACCGGGCAAGGAATTGAAGTCCCGGTCGGGACGATCAAAGGGGGGATCAACCGCTTCGGCCATCGTGGGGAATCAAGCGTCGGGAAGATCGCGCAGCAACCAGAAGCCCTCAAAGCGCTGGTCCTGCTCGCTGGCCTGAACGGCAAGGAACTGAAGGCCACCAGCCTGCTCTCGGGCGGCAGCAAAAGCCGCAGTGGCCACCTCTGCCTCCTCAGCCGGCAAGTTGGTGAGCAGCCAGCGATCCTCAAGGCCTGCCTCAAGCACTAGCTGCGGGCCACTGATCTCAAGCCGCACGGGTTCGAGCCCAGCCAGCCAGCCGGCCAGGGCCAGGGCCCTGGTGGAGCTGAATAGGCGAATGCCCGGCACCGGCAGCTCGGCAGTCCCCGCCTCTGGTAGGGGTACGAGGCCCGCAAAGCCAACCTCCCACTCCGATGCAGCGGCTAGGACACCCAAGGGCAAGGTGGCCCAGGCCCAGCTGTCGCCCCGCGCCTCTTCCGGCAAGGGCACCGCAATCGGTCGCAAAGCCTGGGGGGGCGGTGCTAGCGGGCCCGCCATGTAGCCGGGCTCCTGGGGATACACCAGGCGCTCCCGCTCCTGCAGCCAGTTGACCAGGGCGTAGGTACGGCGGCTGGGCACCAGCTCCAATCCCAGCCCCTCAGCAGCCCGCTGCACCATGGTGCGCATCGAGCCACGCCAGCAGCGCAGCCGCCGAGGCGGCCCAAAACCCTGGGCGGCAGCACCAGCCAATGCTGCCTCCAGAGCCTCCCTCAGCCAGATCGAATTAACGCTGGTGGCAGGGCAGGCCTGGGCCCAGCGGAAGGATTCGCTCGCTACCTCCCCTGGTCCGGGCACCTCAGGGGTGGAACAAATCAGCAGCTCCCAGCGCTTTTTGCCATCTTCTTCAAGGATGGGACGGGAGTAGTAGTCGAGCTCCCAATCTGGAGCGGCCTGCTTCATCCGGCCCCTTGTTCTTGCTGGCGCAGCACGGAGCGGGCCCGGTTGGCCCGCTCTGGAGCCTCAGCCATCACTTTGTCGCGATCGATCAGCAGTTCACCGGGCTGTCCCTCGAGAAGGGCGGTATTGAGGGCGATGCGGCCCCGGCCCGGATCCAGCTCGGTGATCAGGGCCTTGACCCGGTCTCCCTGGCCAAAAACCTCACGCAGGTCCCGCAGCTGACCACCACTAATTGCCGATTGGTGCAACAAACCGCTCACACCGCCTAGATCGACAAACAAGCCATAGGGCTTAATTGCCACCACCTGGCCTTCGACCAGCTGACCCACCTCCAGGTTTTGGAACAGGGCTGCAGTGGCAGCTTTCTTCTCCGACAACACCAACTTGCGGGTCTCTGGATTGACCTCTAGGAAGGCGGCCCCAAGGGTCTTACCCACCAAAGCCTCATGGTTTTCACCCTCCTGCAGCTGGGAACGGGGGATGAAGCCGCGCAATCCCTCGAGTTCACAGGTGACACCACCTCGATTGAAGCCGTTCACTTTGACCTGCACTACCTTGCCCTCCTTCTCCAGGAGCCTCACCTTCTCCCAGCTCTGGCGCAGGGCCAAGGCACGGGCGCTGATGGTCACCATGCCATCGGCGTTTTGCTCACCGGTGACGAGCACATCCACCTCCAGCCCCTTGGGAAAGGTCTCTTTGAGGTTGGTGATCACCCCCAGGCCGCACTCTTTCTTGGGCATGAAACCCGGCGCCTTGCCGCCGATATCCACGTAAACGCCATCGCTTTCGACACCGATCACGGTGCCGCGCACCACCTCTCCAGTGGTGCCATGGGGCTCGTGGTCGTCGAGAGCCGCCAGAAAGGCTTCTTCGTCAAAGTCGAAATCGTCGACGCTCCGCGCCGCGGGCTTGGTGCTGGGCTCTCCGGCAACAGCAGCCTTGGGAGCACGCTTCTGACTCGGGTCAGGGCCCAGCAGGTCGGCCATGGTGAGGCCCTCCATGGACCCCAGGTCAAACAGCTCGTCGTCGTTTCGGACAGGAGTGCTGGCAGGTGCCGCAACCCGGTTAACGGGAGAGAGCTGAGCGGGAGCCTGGGGAGCTGCGGCAAGCGCAGGCTCAGTCGCAGACGGCTGCGGGGCTGGCTCGTCCTTGCGGATCATCAACACCTGGGGCGGCTTACGCAGAGGCGCCAGCGGCTGGGGGCGTGCAGGCACTGGGCGCGCAGGACCAGGGGGCACGGGCCGGGATGAGGATGAGGGCGGTTGACTGCCGGTACCGGCCATCTCCACTAAGGGCTGAGAGCCCCACACTGTAGTGATCAGTCCTCAAAAAATGCCCCAGCAGCGCCACCTTGAGCAGCTGGCCTGGCCGCAGGTTCAGGAGCTTGCAGCCCAGCCAGGAAGCACGGTTGTCTGGCCCTGGGGGGCGGTCGAGCAACACGGCCCCCAACTGCCGCTCGGAACGGATGGCCTGTTTGCTGAGCGAGTGCTAGACGCAGTTTTGGTAGCGCTGGAGCCAAGCCTGCCCATTGTGCGGCTGCCGCTGCAGAGCATTGGCTTCTCCCCAGAGCACCGTGGTTTCAGTGGCACCATCAGCCTCCCCCCCCAGGTCCTGATCGAGCAACTGGTGGCCGTAGGCCATGAACTGGCCAGCACAGGTTTTCAGCGCCTGGTGTTGTTTAACGGACACGGAGGCCAGATATCCCTGCTCCAGACCGCCGCGCGCCAGCTGCGGGCGGAGCGGCCCGAGCTAGCCGTGCTGCCCTGCTTTTTATGGAGTGGTCCCGAGGGGATCGCCGAGCTCATCCCCGAGCCGGAGCGCTCCGACGGGCTGCACGCGGGCCTGGCGGAGACCAGCCTGATGCTGCACCTTGCCCCCCAGCTGGTGGGCGAGCAGCGCCCCTGCGATGGCAAGGGAGGCGAGGTCATCCCCGCCGGGTGGAGCCTGGAAGGGGCCGCCCCGCTTGCCTGGCTCAGCCAGGAACTCAGCCTCACCGGAGTGGTTGGCGACGCCCGCGGCGCTTGTGCAGCCCTGGGAGCCCAACTTTTTGACCGGTTGGTCGCAGGTTGGCAGCACCGCTTCGAAACCCTGCTGGCCAGCCCCTGGCCAGGCCAAGGGACGGTCAGAGTTCGGTAGGGGGTGGTTACAGTCAGATGATCAGATCCAACAGCGCGGCTGCCATGACAACTCTTGCTCCTACCAATGTCACTGACAATGTGACTGAGAATGTCACTAAGGCGTTCCCATCCGACCAACTGCCCGACTTCAGCACAGACACCTACAAGGACGCCTACAGCCGCATCAACGCGATCGTGATTGAAGGCGAGCAGGAAGCTCACGACAATTACATCTCTATTGGTGGGCTTCTCCCCGACCAAGCTGAGGAGCTCACCAGATTGGCCCGCATGGAGCTGAAGCACATGAAAGGCTTCACAGCTTGCGCCAACAACCTCGGCGTCACTGCTGATATGCCGTTTGCTAAGGAGTTCTTCTCACCTCTGCACAACAACTTTCAGAAGGCTCTAGCTGAAGGCAAGGTCACAACCTGTCTTTTGATTCAGGCCATTTTGATCGAGGCCTTTGCAATTTCGGCCTATCACATCTATATCCCCGTAGCCGATCCATTCGCGCGTAAGATCACCGAAGGTGTAGTCAAAGATGAGTACACACACCTTAATTACGGTCAGGAATGGCTGAAAGCCAACCTTGAAACGGTGCGAGGGGAGCTGGAGCTGGCAAACCGTGAGAATCTGCCCCTGGTGCGCAAGATGCTCGAGCAGGTCGCTGGCGACGCGGCTGTTCTGCAAATGGACCAGGAGGATTTGATGGCCGATTTCCTCACCTCCTACCAAGAGGCTCTGCTCGAAGTTGGCTTCACTTCCAGGGAGATCGCCAAAATGGCAGCCGCTGCATTGATCGGCTGAAGTCTCCTGCCAGGGGTGTCGTGGCAAGATGTAGCGTCCGCGACATCCCCTGGGGTTGCCCATGTTCGGCCTGATCGGTCACTCCACAAGCTTCGAGGCTGCCCGTGAAAAGGCCCGCACTCTTGGCTTTGAAGAGTTTGCCGAAGGTGACCTCGACGTTTGGTGTAGTGCCCCGCCCCAATTGGTGGAGCATCTTCAGGTCACCAGCGCCACAGGCAAGACCATAGAAGGGGCTTACATCGACTCCTGCTTCGTGCCAGAAATGCTGAGTCGGTTTAAAACCGCTCGCCGCAAGGTGCTCAGTGCCATGGAGCTGGCCCAAAAAAATGGTATCGATATCACCGCTTTGGGCGGGTTTACCTCGATCATTTTTGAAAATTTCAACCTGCTCAAGGAGCAGCAAATCCGTTCCACCACCTTGGAATGGGAGCGATTCACTACCGGAAATACCCACACCGCCTGGGTGATTTGTCGCCAGGTGGAAACCAATGCCCCCAAGCTCGGTATTGATCTGAGCCAGGCCCGGGTCGCAGTCATTGGGGCTACCGGTGATATCGGCAGCGCTGTATGCCGCTGGCTGAGTCAGCGCACTGGAGTCAAGGAGCTCTTACTGGTCGCCCGCCAGCCCCAACCCTTGCTGGACTTACAGCAGGAGCTTGGCGGCGGCCGGATCCTCAAGCTGGAGGAGGCCCTACCGGAAGCCGATGTAGTGGTGTGGGTGGCCAGCTTGCCCCAAACGCTGAGCATTGATGCGGCCAGTCTTAAGTCGCCCTGCCTGATGATCGACGGCGGCTACCCGAAAAACCTAGACACCAAGGCCAGTGGCAACGGCATCCATGTATTGAAGGGCGGCATCGTTGAGTTTTTCAGCGACATCACCTGGCAAATGATGGAAATGGCTGAAATGGACAACCCCAAACGTCAGATGTTTGCCTGTTTCGCCGAGGCCATCCTGCTGGAGTTCGAAGGTATCCACACCAACTTCAGCTGGGGGCGCAACAACATCAGCCTCGACAAGATGGATCTGATCGGTGCCGCCTCCCTGCGCCATGGCTTCGAGGCCCTGGGGCTGTCCGCCCAGATCGATCCCACCCCGGCCCTGACTACTGCCTGAATACCTTTAGTCCCCTTGCCCATCCCCGCCATGGCCCGCCGCGCCTTGCTGGAGTTCGAAAAACCCCTCGTTGAGCTCGAAGAGCAGATCGAGCAGATCCGCCAGTTGGCACGCGACTCGGAGGTGGATGTGAGTCAGCAGCTGCTGCAGCTCGAGACCCTGGCCACCAGACGTCGCAAAGACATCTTCGATGCCCTGACGCCCTCCCAGAAGATCCAGGTGGCCCGCCACCCCCAGCGGCCCAGCACCCTGGACTACATCCAGGTGATTACTGATGAGTGGCTGGAGCTGCATGGCGACCGCCGTGGCAGTGACGACCGGGCCCTAGTGGGTGGGGTTGGCAGGATCGGTGAGCAGGGTGTGGTGCTGCTCGGACATCAAAAAGGCCGCGACACCAAGGAGAATGTCGCCCGCAACTTCGGCATGGCATCCCCAGGGGGCTATCGCAAGGCGATGCGGCTAATGGAGCATGCCGATCGCTTTCGCCTGCCGATCTTGAGTTTCATCGATACGCCGGGGGCCTATGCGGGGGTGCTGGCCGAGGAGCAGGGGCAGGGTGAAGCGATCGCCGTCAATCTGCGTGAGATGTTCCGGCTGCGGGTGCCGATCCTTGCCACGGTGATCGGCGAAGGCGGATCTGGTGGCGCCCTAGGCATCGGCGTAGCCGACCGGCTGCTGATGTTCGAGCACAGCGTTTACACAGTGGCCAGCCCAGAAGCCTGCGCCTCGATCCTGTGGCGGGACGCAGGCAAGGCCTCCACTGCCGCTGAGGCTCTCAAGATCACAGGCCCTGATCTGCTCAAGCTCGGCATCGTTGACCTGGTGTTGCCCGAGCCTGCCGGCGGCAACCACTCGGCTCCTCTCCAGGCCGCTGAGACCCTGAAATCTGCCCTACTGGAGCAACTCAGCGAACTGCAGGGCCTAAGTGAATCCCAATTGATCGAGCAGCGCTACGCCAAATTCCGCCGCATGGGAAGGGTGCTCGACAGCGAGTCCCCAATTGCTTCCCCCAGCTCTTAAGATTTGCTTCAGGTCCCGTTGCCTCCCAGAGCCTGCCTTTGCCTGATTCAGCACCTGTTGCTCTGATCACCGGCGCCTCGCGAGGCATAGGTGCAGCAGCAGCCCACAAGTTTGCCGCTGCCGGCTACGATTTGCTCCTGCTAGCCAGGACTACTGCCGACCTCGATTCGCTTACGACGGATCTAAAGACCACTGGCAGGAGAATCGAATCCATCGGCCTCGATCTCGCCGAGCCTGCCACTATTGCTCCCGGACTGGAAGACCTCTGCAGCCGAGGCCTCTCACCTACTGTTGTAATTAACAATGCCGGCGTTGCCTATACAGGCTCCTTGGCAGAGATGCCCCTGGAGCAATGGCAACGATTGATGCAGCTCAATCTCAGCGCTGTATTTCAGGTGTGCCAGTCGCTGCTTCCTAGACTCAGGCAGGCTGGTGGCGGACATATCATCAATCTGAACAGCCATGCAGCCCACCAAGCCTTCCCCGACTGGGGCGCTTACTGCGTTAGCAAGGCCGCTCTCCTCTCCCTTAGTCGATGCCTTGCCGTCGAAGAACGCCCCTTTGGCATACGGGTCAGCACCCTTACTCTAGGTGCTGTGAATACGCCTCTCTGGGAGAGCGAAAACGTCCACAGCACGTTCGATCGCCGTGCCATGCTTGACGTTGAAAGGGCATCTGAAGCCCTGCTGTACTTGGCCCAACAGCCAGCCACCTCAGTGGTGGAAGATCTCACCCTCATGCCGGCCGCCGGCGCGCTTTGAGCCCTCCTATGACTTCCACCCTGCCGTCCAGCATTCCTTCGCTCTCCATTACACCCGATTCAGCTCCCTTGCCCATAAGTCTGCGAATCCGTGAGCGTCTTGACGCTGCAGGAGTTGCTTACCTCGCAAACGACAACATTGCTGACCATCTGCGCGATGGTGAGCTCGAGCAGTTGGAGATTGAGGTGGCGGGCAAGGTTCGCGAATTGCTACGTAGTCTTGTCATCGATATAGACAAAGATCACAACACCGAGGAGACAGCTGAGCGTGTCGCCAGGATGTACCTGCACGAAGTCTTTAAGGGGCGCTATCACGACCAGCCCAAGATCGCCAGCTTTCCAAATGTTAAAAAGCTGGATGAAATTTATACCGTTGGTCCCATTACCGTTCGTTCAGCCTGCTCACACCACCTAGTTCCCATTTTGGGCAATTGCTGGATTGGTATCAAGCCCGGCGATCGGGTAATTGGCCTGTCCAAGTTCTCTAGAGTTGCCGATTGGGTATTCTCAAGGCCCCATATTCAGGAAGAGGCTGTAATGATCTTGGCCGACGAGATCGAGCGTCTTTGCGAGCCCCAAGGTCTGGCGATTTTGGTAAAAGCCCAGCATTACTGCATGAAATGGCGTGGTGTGAAGGAGCCCCAAACCAGCATGGTTAATTCTGTGGTGCGGGGCGATTTCCGTATAGATCCAAGCCTTAAGGCTGAGTTTTTCGAGCTGGTTAAGCAGCAGGAGTGCATGCTTTCTACCTAGAGCGAAAACCTTAGCTAGAAAGCCACCTTCCCCCGAAAACCAACCTCCCCGAAAACCAACCTCAGGGTTTGCTGCCAATTGGTCCAATGGCCGGTGAAGCCTGCCGGCTAGATCCACCCCCTTGGGCTGGCACCGCTATCACCACCATTACCTGGGCTGAAACGTCTTGAAGTTGCAAGACGTAGCTGGGCCCTGTTGCGCCATCAATCAGCAGCCACTGGTTGGCACCAGGGCTACGCCGGTACCAGTGAAACGCTGAGGGTGGCAATGCGGCCAAAACGTCGGCTACGGCCGTGGCCTGTAGTACTGCCCCCTGCACGGCTTCACCCTGGAGCACCAGCTGCTGCAAACCATCGATTTGCTGCTGAACAGCACTCTCCTGTTGCAGATCCGTATTGATCTGCTGGCGCAGGGCACGGATCTGGGACTGGGGGTCGGCACTCACCCCTGGTACGCAGGAAAGCTGGCCATCCACCAGCTGGCAGCCCACTAGGTCCTGGGCCCGTACCGGTGCCAGCGGGCCTAGTCCTAGACCCGAGCCAATGGTCAACGCCAGGGCCCAGAGGGATGGACGAAGAAGCGCAGATGTACGAAACAAACCCATCAAGAAGGGGCAAGACCCACCGATCTTGACTGGGAAGGCCCAGCGAGGCCAGCAACCCGTACCGCAGCCACTAGCGCTGCAACCTGATCGAGATCCTTATTGCCTGGGCTTCGCTCCACGCCGCTGGAGGCATCGAGGCCTGTGGGGCGCAGCTGGGTCAGCACTCCCGGCACCCGGTCGGCCCGAATGCCCCCCGCCAGCCACCAGGGAAGAACTGGCGTAAAACTCTGCAGCCAATCAATCGGAATGCGGTGGCCGGTACCGCCCAGCTGGTCGGGCACCCAGGCATCGAGAAGCAGGGCATCCACCACCAGGGAGTAGTCAACGGCCCGCTGCAGATCTCCCGGCCTGCGAATCCTCAGGGCTTTCCAGATCTCACAGCCCAAGAGGGAGCGCAGCTGGCCGCAGAGCTGGGGTGTTTCTGAGCCGTGTAACTGGAGCACATCATGACCCTGTCCTAGCTCTAGTTGGGCCCACTGCTGCTCGAGCGGATCGGCCACCACCAGCACACCGCGGCAGCCAGGCGCAGCGGCCCGCATCGCCCCAAAAAGCGCCGGCCGGTGTTCAGCGTCAAGGAAGCGAGGCGAGCCCGGCACTCCGATCACGCCGATCGCATCCACCTCCAGTTGGGCCACCGCTGCGGCCTGGTCCGGATCCCGCAACCCACAGATTTTCAGCAGGGGGGATGCCATGGCGAGGGCAAAGGCTGTCGCCCCTTTCTAGGATCAGAGTCCTGCAGCTCTTCAACTGGCTTGACCAGCACGAGGAGCAGACACAAATACAGAGGGCAGTGGGAGAAGGCTGGCAAATTTTCAAAATTCGGGGCATCCCCCTACGGATCCACCCCAGTTGGTTTGTGATCTTGGTGCTTGCCACCGCGGCCTTCCAACAGCAATACAGCCTCACCCTCAAAGATCCGATGAGTGCCCCGGTGCTCTGGGGCCTGGGGCTGGTTACGGCAATGTTGCTGTTCGTTTCGGTGCTCCTGCACGAATTGGGCCACTCCCTGGTGGCCCTGGCCCAGGGGGTTGAGGTGCGCAGCATCACCTTGTTCTTGCTCGGCGGTGTGGCCAGCGTGGAGCGCGAGTGCAGCACCGCCCGCGGCGCCCTGCTGGTGGCAGCTGCTGGCCCTGCCGTGAGCCTGGTACTGGGTGTGGGCCTGCTGGCCGCGACCCATCCAGCCGCCCATCTCTCCCCCCTGCTGGGCGCCATGGTTTCAGAACTGGGCACCCTCAACATGGTGCTGGCCCTGTTCAACCTGCTGCCCGGCCTACCGCTGGATGGGGGCTTGATTGTGAAGGCCTTGGTGTGGCAGGCCAGCGGTAGCCAGCGGCGCGGCGTGGAGGTTGCTAACAGCTGCGGGCGCTTCCTTTCCCTGCTTGCCATTGGCATGGGCACCGTGGTGCTGCTGCGCGGAGGGGGCCTCAGCGGAGCCTGGTTGATGCTGCTGGGCTGGTTTGGACTTGGGGCCTCGCGCAATCAGCGCCAAATGCTCGCCTTACAGCAAACCCTCAAAGAACTAAAAGTACGGGATGCGGCTGGGCGGCGATTTCGGGTGCTTGAGGCGGCAGGTCGGTTGCGGGAACTGAGCCAGATGCGTGTCTCCCAAGCCAGCGAGGTGGACCAAGGCGACTGGCTGCTGGTCTGCGATCGCGGCCGCTGGCAGGGCTTCATCGACGACAAGCCCCTGCAACAACTGCCAGTGCAGCGTTGGGATACGGACAGCATCGGCGACCACATCCAGCCCCTCTCGAGCCTGCCCTCCATCCGGGAGTCGGCACCGCTCTGGCAAGCGGTGCAGCAACTCGAGGCGAGCGGCCGCAACCGGCTGCTGGTGCTAAGCCCAGCCGGCCTCCCCTGCGGCACCATCGAACGCCCCGAGCTCGGCGAGGTGGTGCTTGCCAAGTTGGGCCTGCGCCTGCCCGCTCCCATGCTTGAGGCCGCCCGTCGCCAAGGCACCTATCCGCTTGGCCTGGCATTAGCCCAGGTGGTGCGCTCCATGGTGGCCTCTGGTGAAGCAAGCGAGGAGGGGCCAGTCAACGCCAGCAAGTAACTGGCCTCGGTCGCTGCAATCTGTTCCCATTCCTCGCTGCTGAGGGGAATGCTCCTGTTACCGGCCGCCGCCGCAGGCAGCTCAGCCTGGGCCGCTTGGATCAAACGCAGCTCCAGCTCAGCGCGGTCTATGGGCAGAACTGGCAATTGGGGTGGCGGCCCGCCAAACACAAGCTTCCATAAATCGGCGGGTGGCTCCAAAAGAATCGAGCCGTGCTGCAGCAGGCAGCCGCGGCGCCAGAGCTGGGCGCTGCCAACCCGTTTGACGCCGCTGGCGTGCCCTAGATCCGCAGCCGTACTGGTGGCAAAGCAGCTGCTGGGTTGTGGGCTGGCGGCCTGGCGGCCTGCCTGCAATGGCAGTCCCAATCCCGCAAAGCAATTCACAAGCCAGGCGCAAGCGCTGCCGTACGTCTCCTGACGCGATAGGGGGGGATCAGGCCACACCAGGGCGTAGGTGAGCTCTCCGGCGTGGAGCACGGCACGGCCGCCACTTGGTCGCCGCACCAAATCGATCACCCCCGCCGCTGCCAGCGCCTGCCAATGGGGTTCTATGCAGCGCTGGTGAAACCCCAGCGACAGGGTCGGGTGCTGCCAGGAGTAGAGCCGAAAGGCCGGTGCCCGTTGGTCCAGCAGCAGGCTGTCTATCGCCATCTGCCTGGCTCCCGGATGGCAGCTGCTGGGCAGCAGCCGCATGGCTGGGAGGGGAGATGCTGGAGAGTGATTCATTCCGCCAGGTTGCCCGGATGTTGTGGAGCCTGTTGCCCTATCTGCCCCTTGGCCTGCTGGCGGGTCTGCTGTCGGGAGTGCTGGGCATCGGCGGTGGGCTGGTGTTTTCACCCCTATTGCTGCTAGCCGGACTTGATCCGCACCAGGCCCTGGCCACCAGCACCCTGGCGATCGTGCCCACCACCCTGGGTGGTACCTGGGCCCACCTTTCCAACCGCAGCCTTCCCTGGCGCGGGGGCTTGGCGATTGTGCTGGGTGCAGGCCTCGGTGCAGGCCTGTTCAGCCAGGTTGGGCTGGTGCTCCATGGCTGGATGTTGCTCGCAATGCAGGCGTTGATGTACGGAGGACTGGCCTTGAGCTTTCGCCCCCCGTCGGCGCAGGCTGCCACCGATACCGCCAGCTTGAAGCTGGCGGGTTTGACAGCCACCGGCATGGTCGCAGGCATGGCCACCGGCTTGCTCGGTCTCGGCGGTGGCCTGGTGATGGTTCCCTTGATGGTGCAGCTGATGAAGGTGCCAATTCACCTGGCAATCCGCTTCAGCACCCTGGCGGTGCTCACCTCAGCCTCAGTCGCCTCAACCACCTTCCTGCTGGATGGCCGAGCACTGCTGCCGATCGGGATGCTCCTAGGAGGCACAGCAGCTGTTGCCGCACGCTGGTCGGCCGCCAGGCTGGATCGGGTCAGCGACGGTCAGCTGACGTGGCTACTGCGGGCTTTAACTCTCATACTTGCGCTCGACAGCGGTCGCAGGGCCCTGGCACTACTAATGAGCCGCCCCGGCTGAAAGTGGCGCCCAGAAGCCTCCATCTAGCTCGTAGCCAAGCACCGCAGCCATCTGGGCTAAGCCCTGACGGCAACTCAAACCGTGCAGGCGCGCCCAGGCGTCAAGGCTGAAAAGCCTGTGGGTGATCCAAAGCTCCAGGGACTCGGGGGCAAAACGGATGCCCTCCGTGCGGCTGAATTGGTGGGGCAGCACCATCGCCACGTGGCGGGTGAGTTGGCCGCCGCCACGCTCCAGCAGCAGGGGCAGCCAGGGAGCTTCCGCATCGGCCCGCAGGGACCAAAGCCGCAACTCGGCAATTTCCGACAGCTCCCGGGGGTCGTCGTCGGCACGGGGCCAATTGAAGTGAAGCTCCAGGGAACCAGCCTGCTGGACAAGGGCATCAGGGCTAAGGCTGAACCAGGGCTGGAGAGCTGCAAGATCCAACTGGCGGATCTGGCTCTCGGAAATCTCCACAGGGGCCATCAAGAGCTGTGACAGCAGGGCGGGACAAGCTGGACCGTAGCCACCTAAGGGCAAAGAATGGGGCGAATCCAGTTGCTTGCTGCCCTCCCATGGTTTCCACTCTCAGCCAGGCCGAAGTGCTGATTGCCCTGGTGGTGGCCGCCCATGCGGGCGTGCTGGCCGTTCGCCTCTGCTTCAGCCTTTACAAAGCCTGAGAAGCTGGCCATTGCTCCTTGGCAAGCCTTACCCCTTGGCAAGTTGCACCTGGCTAGCTAAAAGCGTCTAGGCCCCAGCGGGGTTTGATCCCTCGTTGCCCCCATGCCGCCTCTCCACCCATCCAGTTATCAGGCCAGGCAAAATCTGCCCTTGCGGCGAGAAAGAAAGCCGCTTTCTGGTGCGGATTCCAGGCCTGCTTCCCTCCGCAAGCCAGGGTCGCTCCCCAATCCGGCGTCCCAGCCTGATCCCCAGATAATTACTGGCGGTGAAGCAGCCGCACTGCAAGCCCTCTCAACTGAGCGGCAAGAATTTCTCTGCAGCGTGATCGGCCTGGCTCTCAAGGTTGGCCTTGTTGTGGTCGCTGGCGTCAGCCTGGTACGACTTGCCACCGCTTATCAGGAGCGGATGGAGCGCCAGGGTGAGCTCTCGGCGGTGCTCGGCCTTGAACGGGCCAAACTCTCCAAAGCACGCGAACGCTTTGACCATCTGTTCATGGTGGAAGGGGAGCAGCGGCTGATCCGCGAGCAAAATCAGTGGATTGCCCCGAATCGCCTGCGGGTGGTTTGGCAGCAGTCCACCCCGTAGGTTGGGGCCCCTGTCTCAATTCACTTGATGGCCGCAACAGCAGCCGCCGGAACGGTTTTGATCACCGGCACCACCTCAGGGGTGGGCCTCAATGCCGCAAGTGCCCTCGCCAAACGCGGCTGGCATGTGGTGACGGCCAACCGTGATCCCGTTAAAGCCGCTGCTGCCGCAGCCAGCCTGGGGATTCCTGCAGATCAGCTAAGTCATCTGCGTTTTGACCTCGGCGATCTCGACAGCGTTCGGGTGGGAGTCGAAACTTTGGTGGCGTCCCTGGGACGCCCCTTGGATGCCCTGGTGATCAATGCGGCTGTCTACAAACCGCGGCTAAAGCAGCCCGAGCGCTCCCCGCAGGGCTACGAAATATCGATGGCCACCAATCACCTGGGGCACTTTTTACTGATTCAGCTACTGCTGGGCGACTTGCAGCGCTCAAGCCACCCCTCGCGGCGGGTGGTGATTCTCGGCACCGTGACGGCCAACTCCAAGGAACTGGGCGGCAAGATTCCGATCCCAGCTCCAGCGGACCTGGGCGACTGTGCCGGCTTCAAGGCCGGATTTAAGGCCCCTATCGCCATGGCCAACGGCAAGGCCTTCAAACCCGGCAAGGCCTACAAAGACAGCAAGCTCTGCAACATGATCACGACCCAGGAGCTGCATCGTCGTCTGCACGAAAGCACCGGCATCGTTTTCAGCTCGCTATACCCAGGCTGCGTTGCCGACTCGCCCCTTTTCCGCAACACGCCGCGGGCGTTTCAGACAATTTTCCCTTGGTTCCAGAAAAATATCACCGGCGGATATGTAAGCCAGGCATTGGCAGGAGAGCGGGTTGGCCAGGTGGTGGCCGATCCAGATTTTTCCGCCTCAGGTGTGCACTGGAGCTGGGGCAACCGCCAAACCAAAGGGGGACGGCAATTCAGCCAGGAGCTCTCCGACAAGGCCAGCAACCCCGAAACGGCGCAGACCTTGTGGGAGGAATCAATGAAGCTGGTGGGGCTGACGCCGGCCTAAAAGCGGCGGCGGAAGGCATCGTCGCTGCGGCTGGATGCTTCTTCAGCGAGGCTCAATTTCCAGACGTTGCGGCTAAGGCGGCGGGCCTTGAGGCCGCCTCGCTCAACCGTTTCACTGGTGGGGCGGGCACCAAGCAGCTGACTCACCTCGGAAGTGCTGAGGGGTGCCCCGGTCTGGACGGCCAGCTGGGTGAGCTCGAGGCGTTGCCGCAAAGCAGCCAGATCGGCCTGGCCACCGTCTTCGGCCTCAGACCAAAGCCAGGGCAGGTCGTGGGCCGAACCGGCCATCTTCTGCATCAATCCCATACCGATGAAAGCCAGTGCTTGCTCCGGCTTTACTCCCTGGGCTGCTGCCTGGGCCATCCATTCAGGCATCGGAGCACTGTTGACAGTGTCTCCAGCGGGCATGGGTTCGGCCTGGGCAGCCTGGCTGCGAGTGGAGCTAGAAGCGGTGCGGCGGGTGGCCATGGACGTCCCCTGAACGTTGGCCGGACGGTACCGGCTCAGCCGCGATGGGCAAGGGGCAGGGGGCTTCAGGGTTAAGATCCAGCCGCAGCAATGCCGATGTGAGGGCTAGCTGTTCGAAGGATTTTCCCTTGCCATCCCGCCTTCCCTCCCGAGACGAACTGGCGCTGCGCCGGCGTCGGGAGATGGCGCTTGGCTCAAGCTCAAGTGGCGGCACCCAGATCACTGGCACCCGGGTGGGCAGCGACAGCTCGGGCGCCAGTTGTGTGATCACCACCGACAGCGAGGGCTCCCGGCTGGCACGCCAATCCAGCCATGTGCAGTCGATTGAGCTGCGCACCTACGTATTTCTTGATTCGCTGCAGCCCCAGCTAGCTGCCTACATGGGCACGGTTAGCCAGGGCTTCCTGCCCATTCCCGGTGACGCCTGCTTGTGGCTGGAGGTATCTCCGGGCATGGCTGTGCACCGGGTCACCGACATTGCCCTCAAGGCCAGCACGGTGCGGCTTGGCCAGATGATCGTGGAGCGGGCCTTCGGCTCCTTGGCGCTCTACCACCGTGATCAGAGCAACGTCCTCCACTCCGGCGACGTGGTGCTTGAGGCCATCGGCAGCCGGGTGGAGCTCCGCAGCCGTTGCGAGGTCAGCTGGACCGAGATCATCCGGGCGATCACCCCAGACCACGCCGTGCTGATCAATCGCCAGAACCGGCGCGGATCAATGATTCAAGCGGGGATGAGCATGTTCATCCTGGAAACCGAGCCCGCCGGTTACGTGCTGATCGCAGCCAATGAGGCAGAAAAGGCTTCCAACATCACTGTGGTGGACGTGAAAGCCGTGGGCGCCTTTGGCCGTCTAACCCTGGCGGGGCGGGAGGGTGATGTGGAGGAGGCAGCCGCCGCCGCGATGCGGGCGATCAGTCATATCAACAACAAGGCCAGCTGACCCAGGGGCTTGCTCTGACAATTGAGCTACTGGCAATTGAGTTATTGGCAATGGAGCATTATTTGCTCAGCTCCAGCAGGCGGAGCAACTTCGGGGCAAGCGCACGAGCTGCCTTGCCGCGGCTGCCGAGCTTGGCCTTGAGGTGGGGGCCCATCAGGGCGTAAGAGCAGCCTGCCTCGCGCACATAAAAAAGGCTGTCGTAACCAGGGCCATGACCCTGGGGAGCGCGCAATATCTGGCCGCGGCAGATCCCCTCGGCCTCGGCCCTGGTGGTGCCGGATGGATCGGCCAGGGCCATGGCGCTCCGGAAGCTGGCTCCGCGATAAAGGCTGTCGCCTAGTTCTTTCAAAAGACGGTGAATCCGTTCGTGGTCGGTGGGGGCGTAGCGGGCCGAAAAAACACCCGGAGCTCCATCCAGGGCGTCCACCTCGATGCCTGAGTCGTCGGCGAGGGCCCAGTGGCCGGTGATGCGGGCAACAGCCTCGGCTTTGAGACGGGCATTAGCGAGGTAGGTCGCTCCCGTTTCTTCAATATCGAGACCGGGCGGCTGGGGCAGGACATCCAGCTCAACCAGCTCAAGCATCGCGCCGATTTCGGCCACCTTGTGGGGGTTGCCACTGGCCACGACCAGGATCGGCATTCAGCAGGAATCGGGGCAAGTCATTGTCCCCCAAGAAGGTGTCTCATTTCCTGCAGCAGACCTACGGTTGGTAAACGCCTTGGCCCCCGCGTGATTGGGTTCCAGGGGTAACCGATGGACCCAAGCCTGATTCTGCAGAACCTGGTCAGCCCACCGGTGCTGTTTTTTTTCCTTGGCGTGACCGCCGTACTGGTGGGATCGGATCTGGAAATTCCAGCCCCGATCCCAAAGCTGTTCTCCCTCTATTTGTTGCTCGCCATCGGATTCAAAGGTGGCTTGGAGCTGCAGCACAGCGGCCTCGGTGGCCAAGTGCTGCCCACCATCGCCGCCGCGATGGCGATGTCGCTACTGGTGCCGCTCTACAGCTATCTGGTGCTTAAAACCAGGCTGGATGGGTTTAATGCCGCCGCCATTGCCGCCACCTACGGATCGATCAGCGCGGTGACCTTCATCACCGCCGAGAGCTTTCTGGAAACCCAGAACCTGCCCTTCGATGGCTTCATGGTGGCTGCCCTGGCCCTGATGGAATCGCCGGCCATCATTGTGGGACTGCTGCTGGTCAAATTGGCAGCCCCCAGCCAGCAAGCAGAGGGGCCGAAGATGGGTTGGAGCTCCGTGCTGCGGGAGTCATTTTTAAATAGCTCGGTATTTCTGCTGGTAGGGAGTCTGGCGATTGGCTTGCTGGTCGCAGCTTTCAGCCCAGCCAGCATCGACAAAATGCTGCCATTCACCGACAAACTTTTCTATGGAGCCCTCAGCTTCTTCCTGTTGGACATGGGGATCGTTGCGGCCCAACGGATCCGAGATCTACGACAAGCGGGAGCCTTTCTGATCGGCTTTTCGGTGTTGATGCCACTTTTTAATGCCCTAGTAGGCACCCTGATCGCCCGAGGTTTGGGCCTTGGACCTGGTAATGCCCTGCTGTTTGTGGTGCTGTGCGCTAGCGCCTCCTACATCGCGGTACCAGCAGCGATGCGAATGACAGTGCCGCAGGCCAATCCCAGTTTGTATATATCTACAGCGCTGGGAGTCACATTTCCCTTCAACATCATTGTTGGCATTCCCATCTACATGGCCATGATTAAGGCCTTGCTTCCCACTGCCGGATAAATCAATGAAACGCCTCGAACTGATCCTCAGCGAGCGGGAGTTGGATGCGGTGATCCAGGCAATGGAAATAGCGGGTGTGCCCGGTTACTCCGTAGTCAGGCACGTCACCGGCAAGGGTCCGCATGGCTCCGTGTCCGAGGGCATGGAATTCAGCGGTTTAGGCGCCAATGCCCATGTGATCGTGTTCTGCGAAGCGGATTTGCTGGATGCATTGCGGGCTGCCCTGCGCCCCCTTTTGACCTACTACGGCGGAGTGGCGTACGTCACAGACGCCGAGGCCCTCTAGATGCTGGGCAAGCAAATTTTGATCAAAACGGGTTTGGTGGGGCTGAAACCCCTTGCCAGCACTGCAATGGCAAGCATTGCCTAACGTTTTGTGATGCACTGATCAGTCTGCCTTATCTAAAGGCGACGCAACAGTGATGGTCGGTTCCGGCTAAATGGCTTGACGGGGGGTTTGGCTGCCGACCATGGTTGCGAGCGAACATTCAACCCCACCTCCACCAGGAGCAGGTAATGGCAACTGAATCCATGGGCATCGCCCTCGGCATGATCGAAACTCGGGGGCTGGTGCCCGCGATCGAGGCGGCTGACGCCATGACCAAGGCCGCCGAAGTGCGCCTGATCGGTCGTGAATTCGTCGGCGGCGGTTACGTCACCGTGATGGTGCGCGGTGAAACCGGCGCCGTCAACGCAGCTGTGCGCGCCGGGGCCGACGCCTGCGAGCGCGTGGGCGACGGTCTTGTGGCAGCGCACATCATTGCGCGCCCCCACCGCGAAGTGGAGCCTGCCCTGGGCAACGGCAACTACGCCGGTCAAAAGGACTGAGTCGCTCAGCGCCTGACGCGTTGATCTATCTCAATCCCTTACCCGCCCAAATCGGAGAAACTCCATGAGCAAGAAGTACGAATCCGGGGTCAAGGAGTACCGCGACACCTATTGGACTCCTGATTACATCCCCCTAGACACCGACCTGCTGGCGTGCTTCAAGTGCACCGGCCAAGAAGGTGTTCCCAGGGAAGAAGTTGCCGCTGCTGTGGCCGCTGAATCCTCAACCGGCACCTGGTCCGCCGTGTGGTCCGAGCTCCTCACCGACCTCGACTTTTACAAAGGCCGTTGCTACCGCATCGAAGACGTTCCTGGCGACAAGGAAGCCTTCTATGCCTTCATCGCCTATCCCCTCGACCTGTTCGAAGAAGGCTCCATCACCAATGTGCTGACCTCCTTGGTCGGCAACGTGTTTGGCTTCAAGGCCCTGCGCCACCTGCGTCTGGAAGACATCCGCTTCCCGATGGCGTTCATCAAGACCTGCATGGGTCCCCCGAACGGCATCGTGGTTGAGCGCGACCGTATGAACAAGTACGGCCGTCCTCTCCTGGGATGCACCATCAAGCCGAAGCTCGGCCTGAGCGGTAAGAACTACGGCCGGGTTGTCTATGAGTGCCTACGCGGCGGTCTGGACTTCACCAAGGACGACGAAAACATCAACTCCCAGCCTTTCCAGCGCTGGCAGAACCGTTTCGAGTTCGTTGCTGAAGCTACCAACCTGGCTCAGCAGGAAACAGGCGAGAAGAAGGGGCACTACCTCAACTGCACCGCCGCAACTCCTGAAGAGATGTATGAGCGCGCCGAGTTCGCTAAAGAACTGGGCCAGCCCATCATCATGCACGACTACATCACTGGTGGCTTCACCGCTAATACCGGTCTTGCCAAGTGGTGCCGCAAGAACGGCATGTTGCTGCACATTCACCGTGCTATGCACGCTGTGATTGACCGCCATCCTAAGCACGGTATTCACTTCCGAGTGCTGGCCAAGTGCCTGCGTCTCTCCGGTGGTGACCAGCTGCACACCGGCACGGTGGTCGGCAAGCTGGAGGGTGACCGCCAGTCGACCCTCGGCTATATCGACCAACTGCGCGAATCCTTCGTCCCCGAAGATCGCAGCCGCGGCAACTTCTTCGACCAAGATTGGGGCTCCATGGGCGGCGTGTTCGCCGTGGCCTCCGGCGGTATCCACTGCTGGCACATGCCCGCACTGGTTGCCATTTTTGGCGACGACTCGGTGCTGCAGTTCGGTGGTGGTACCCACGGTCACCCCTGGGGCTCAGCTGCTGGTGCTGCTGCTAACCGCGTGGCTCTCGAGGCCTGCGTCAAAGCCCGTAACGCCGGTCGTGAAATCGAGCGCGAAGGCCGCGACATCCTTCTGGAAGCAGCGAAGCACAGCCCTGAGCTAGCCATCGCCCTGGAGACCTGGAAGGAAATCAAGTTCGAGTTCGACACCGTCGACAAGCTCGACACCTGAAATCGTCAGTCTGAGATGGTGAGTGGGTCAGGCAACTTGCCTACTCACCTCCCAGAACGGAAGATTCAGATCTAGAGATTAAACTAATCTCTACGAACGAGATTAAGAGCCTTTCATATAAGGTTCAAACATTCCATCCACACAAGGATCCCCATGCCTTTCAAGAGCACCGTGGGTGACTATCAAACAGTCGCCACCCTGGAGACATTCGGCTTTCTGCCGCCGATGACTCAGGACGAGATCTACGACCAAATCGCTTACATCATCGCCCAGGGTTGGAGCCCGCTCGTTGAGCATGTCCATCCCAGCAACTCCATGGCGACCTATTGGTCCTATTGGAAGCTGCCCTTCTTCGGCGAGAAGGATCTGGGTGTGATCGTGAATGAGCTTGAGGCTTGTCACCGCGCCTATCCCGACCACCACGTTCGCTTGGTGGGCTACGACGCTTATACCCAAAGCCAGGGTTCCTGCTTCGTGGTTTTCGAAGGACGCTGATCCCAGCCCTTCCGGGGCTCGAGCCATTGGCCTGAGCCCCAACTCTTTTCCTCTGCGGGCTAGTTCGCGCTGCGAACTGGTCAGCACCTTTTCAGATATTCCATTCGACGGGCGGACATGGCCAGCTCATCCAGCCGGGAAGCAGCTCTAGAGCGCCGCAAGGCCCTCACCAACGGTGGCAAAAAAGCCGCCAACCGGTTCACTTCCGGTCCGAGCCGTGTGCGCTCGGTTGAAGACGCTCGCCCCACCCGCACAGCCCCAGCGATGGAGGCCCCAGCATCGGTGGCCAAGGCTGCCCCGGCCGTGAACGCCAGGGGTGCTGCCTCCCAGCGAAGCCTTGCGGCACCCACCGGCTCCAGCCGGACCAGCCAAGCCCGTCCAATCGCAAATCCCAGCAGAGATTTGGTGCTTGCCCGACGGGAAGCCCTTTCCAAACGCGGCAAACGTGCCGACACCTCCAGCGACCGCACCCGCACGGACCTGGCCAAAATTGCACCAAAAGCCCAGGCACCTGCAGCGGAAGCCAAGTGCAAATGCCAGGGCGAAACCGCTGCTGCACCGGCCCTAACAAGCCTCAGTAATCGCACTAGCCAAACAACTAGTAGTGGTGCCGATCGCCGTGCCACAGCCAAGCGGCTCTCCCAACTGGATCCCAGCCGGGCCCTTGTGCTCGCCCGCAGAGAAGCTCTCTCGAAGCGTGGTAAGTCAGCTAACGCGCCCAAGAGCACTACAGCCGCGTCGGTATCCCGCCAGGGCAATCCTGATATGAGCGCCCGCGAACTTTCCCAGAAGGTGCGTGAACTGCGGGCCAAGGTTGGCAGCGCTGGTTCCAGCAGAGCTGGCGGCACACGCCCCTCTGGCCCAAACCGCCACGGCGCCAAACAGGCAGCCGCCGCAGAAGCCCACTGGAAAGTGGGCGTGAGCGAAACCAGCTCTGGCCAGGTGGTGACCGGAACCCAGGCCAATCGCTCAGAGAAAACCACTGGTAACGAAGCAGCTACCTGCCGTGCCATTACAGGCACCGAGTATCTCGGCGCCGAAGTGTTCCAGACCTTCTGCCAGAGCGCTCCGGTGGCAAGCCAGCCAGCCAAGGTTCGCGTCAGCGCCACCACCCACGGCAACCGGGTCACTGGTAATGAGGTCGGTCGCTCTGAAAAGGTGACCGGCGATGAGCCCGGTACCTGCAAAAACATCACTGGAACCGAATACGTTTCCGCCAATCAGTCAGCAGCCTTCTGCGGCACCTCCAGCCCTAGTCCTAGCCCTAGTCCGCGCAAGGTTGGGCGGAGCCAGACCCAGGGCGGTCAGGCTGTTTCCGGTGTGATGGTTGGTCGCTCAAGCAAGGTCACAGGCGACGAACCCGGCTCGGGCAAGCAACTCACCGGCTCCCAGTACGTATCCGATCAAGGCCAGGTGACCGGACGCGCACCTACCAAGGTCGCAAGCTTGCACACGCTTCGGGGCACGGGCATCACCGGCACCCATGTGGGCCGCAGCGAGCATGTCACCGGTGATGAGCCCGGCAGCTGCCGCCTGGTAACTGGTGATGAATACGTCGGCAGCCAGCAATACGCCGATTTCTGCGGCAGTAAGCCCGAGCCGGAGGCCGCCAAGGTGGGCTTCAGCGTCACCAATCGGGCCCAGGTTGTCAGCGGAACCCACACTGGCCGCTCCTCCAATGTCACCGGCGATGAGCCCGGCACCTGCAAGGTCGTAACCGGCACGCCCTACGCCGGCCTTGAGCAGGCAGGGGATTTCTGTAACAGCAAGTCTGTCTCCGAAATTCGTCAGCGCACTCCGGTGCGGGGCTCTAACCGTATGAGTGGCATACAACCAGGCATTGGCGGTGTCCTCACCGGTGCCGGCCGCGGGGCCTGCGAAGCCGTCACCGGCACTCCTTATATCGGTGGCGATCAACTCGCCAAGGTCTGCGGTGCCGCCGCATCCCAGGACTCCGACTTCCCCCAACCCCTGGCGGGCAGCCAGCCCTGGCAGCAATTCAGCATTCAATCCCCAGCTCGCTCAGCCCAGGTGGGGCGAGAACCAGCCGGGGCCGTAACCGGCACCAGCTACGAGCAGGGCAGCAGGATTACCGGCCCTTTTGACCTGGCCGGTGACATGGTCACCGGCACCGAGCAATTCCGTTTCGACCGTCGCGGCGGCAGCCAAATCGCCCGGGGGCCCATTGAGGTTCCTGTGAGCGTTGACGAGGATGCCCGTCCAACCTCCAGGGTTACCGGCGAAGGCATCTCCGCTGGCTTGAAGATCACTGGTGATGACTGGGATCGAGGTGATCGGGTCACCGGCACGGAAGGTGTTTCAGCTCGGCGCCGCAACCCCACCCGGCCAGGCTCGAAGACCTCTATGCCGGCCGCCCTCCAGCCGAAGCGCAACGAGGAGCGTCCTGAGCCGATTTGCCGTGTCACCGGTTCCAGCGGCAGTACCACTGCCGGTTCCCTGATCACGGTTTCCGGCGGCGCCCGCGGTTGATTTCCTGATGCCCCGACGTCCGCTCGCCACTGCCTATCGCCCGCTGGCTCCGACTGCTCCCCGCCGTCGGCCCGGCTCAGCAGCCGCGAGCGAGCTGGTGGTGACTGGCTTGCATCCGCTTAGCGATGGCCAGGTCAATGGTGTACTGAGGGCCTACGAAGACCAGGTCAAAGGGGCATTTGATCGCATTGTCCCCTTGCTCAAGCGCCTTTCAGCCCTGCAGCACGAGGCTGATTTCATCGAGCAGGCCCAGCGGTTGGCCAGGGCCGAACTGGGCTTTGAGTTGCCGCTGCCCATTCTCGAGAAGGCCTGGGTGAGCCAGCTAGACATGCGCACCTTGTTCGCCTGGTGTGTATTTGAAACCTACGAACAAACCAGCGACGCTTTCTTTCAGCACGATCCCCTAGGAGGCAAGCCTGGCAGTCCCGCAGCCGAAGCCTTCGATGAGTTTCTACTGGCCTGTGGATTCCACCTACTCGACGTAACCCCATGCGCTGACGGGCGCCTGGCCCATGCCATGGCCTACGCCCTGCGAATTCCATTCAGTTCGGTGCGGCGGCGTTCCCATGCTGGGGCCCTGTTTGACGTTGAAAACACTGTCAACCGCTGGGTCAAAACTGAACATCGCCGCTACCGGGAAGGTCAGCCCAATTCGGCGCACGATGACACCCGTTATCTGAAGGTGGTGCTCTACCACTTCAGCTCAAAAGATCCCCTGCATGAGGGCTGTGCTGCCCATGGCAGCGATGATGCCTTGGCGGCCTCCTGTGGCCTAGCCCGGCTCAAGGATTTCCAGCAGGCCGTCGAAAACAGCTTCTGCTGTGGTGCCTCAGTAGATCTGTTGCTATTCGGCATCGACACCGACACAGACACGATTCGGGTGCATGTGCCGGGCATTGACGGCAGCACCAATCTAGAGAGCTGGCTGGATGCAAAAGCGGCCTATGAGGCCACCCGCCATCTCAATGCGGTTGAGGGCCGGGCCCGCATTCAATCGCTGGTGGAGCAGGCAGCCGCCAGCAGTCCCGATCCGGGCATGGTGAAGCTGATAGCTCGCTTGATCGAGAACAACATCTCCCAAATCGATTACGTGCGCCAGTACCACCGGGGCAGCTACGGCGATGCTGGCCATGCGGAGCGCTTTATCGGTGTGGGCATAGGCTTCAAGGAGATCCATCTGCGCAATCTCACCTATTTCGCCTATATGGACACGGTGGAGGAGGGGGCGCCCGATTTAGATGTAGGCATCAAGATTTTCAAGGGCTTGAACGTTACTCGGGGCCTGCCTGTGCCAGTGGTCGTGCGCTTTGATTACAACGGCCAGGTGCCTGGAGCGAGGCTGCGAGCGATCCGCAATTGCCAGCGGGTGCAAGCTGCCATGGAAAACCGTTATCCCGAGTTGTTTGAGCAGGGCCTATTGCATGCTCTGCTTACCGTGCGGGATCAAGACCGTCACACCCCAGCTGAAGCTGTAGGTTCCACCATCACATTCGCGAGCGGAGGAGGGCACTGACATGTTGATCTGCAAGGTGGTTAAACCACTGGTGTCTACCAATCGCATTCCAGATTTTGAGCACAAGCACCTGCAGGTGGTGCTCGATGGCAGCACTCAGAAAGTGGCAGTTGATGCAGTGGGTTGCATACCAGGCGACTGGGTGATCTGCGTCGGCAGCTCAGCTGCGCGCGAGGCAGCTGGAAGCAAGTCGTACCCGAGCGATCTAACGATCGTTGGAATCATTGACCACTGGGATCCTGATGCTGGCAAGGCGCAAGCTCCGCCAGGAGGTGCCAGCTAATGGAAATCATGCAGGTCACCGGCTCTTTGGTTTGCAGCCAGCGGGTTGCCGGATTAGATCATTCCAATCTGCGCGTGCTTCGCACCTCTAAGGGCAAGCTGAGCGTTGCGGTAGACCCTGTCGGTGCATCCCCAGGTAACTGGGTATTCACCGCCAGTGGCTCTGCCGCCCGCTTCGCCTGCGGTAACCCCGAGGTGCAGACCGATCTGACGATCGGCGGAATCATTGATTTCTGGGAGCCCGATGGCTAGTTGGCCCGGGTAGCTCGCTGCCCGATCGACCTGTTATCACTCCAGCCCCCATACTTCTGAGCCATGGCCACCCCCACCCCTAAATCCACCACCAGCGGAGCTGCTGCTGCCAAACCCGCCCCCGCGGCAGCGGCAGCCAGCTCCACACCAGTGGCTGCAGCGGCGGCGGCCAGCTCGACCCCACCTGCAGCGGCCCCCAAAGCCCTGCCGGCGGCGGCAGCCCAGTCCCCTGCGGCGAAAGCCGTAGCCAAGCCAGCTGCCTCGACAGCGCGCCGTGCTTCCAGCACGACCCGCCGCTCTAGCGCCAGCTCAACCGGCGCCCGTACCGGTGCCGGCAAGGGCGCCGGCACCACCCCCCCAACCACTCCTTCGCTCAGCAACGCCATGGCTCCTTCCATTCAGGGCATCGCCCTCGGCATGATCGAAACCCGTGGCCTGGTGCCGGCGATTGAAGCCGCAGACGCCATGACCAAGGCCGCTGAAGTAACCCTGATCGCCCGTGAGTTCGTTGGCGGCGGCTACGTCACCGTGATGGTGCGCGGCGAAACAGGTGCGGTGAATGCAGCAGTGCGTGCCGGCGCTGATGCTTGTGAGCGCGTCGGTGACGGCCTGGTTGCTGCCCACATCATCGCCCGTCCCCATAGCGAAGTGGAGCCTGCCCTGATCGCAACTGCTTCCACCCGTCGCCTCTGATGGCCATGGGCGCCGTTCATCCGCGCGTCCTGGGTTACCTCGGCCGCGCCCTGAGCTTGGAATTTTCCGCAGTTCAGCAGTACATGACCCAGGCTTCCTTAGTGGAGCTCTGGGGAGATGGTGATTCGGCCGCCAGGTTTCGTAGCGAAACCGTGGAGGAAATGCAGCATGCCGAACGCCTCGTTCAGCGCATGCTTGAGCTGGGTGTCGCTCCTGCCGCATCCCAGTTGAGGCCTGTAACCCATGCCGCCGATCTAGTTGGACTGCTCCGGCTCAATCTCGCCCTCGAAAACGACCTGATCCATCACTACGCCGAGGCGGTCCGCTTTTGTGTTTTGGTGGGTGATGGCGCTAATGAAACCTTGTTCAGGAGTCTCTGGAAGGACGAACAGCACCACGGTGAAGATCTGGGAGCCTGGCTGAGCAGCCTTGGCTCCAGGCCCAACCCCTCGATGGAACGGGCCACCTTCTGAGCCGACCGACGCCCATCTCCCCTTGCTCGCCCCACCCCTGCCACTTTCGATCCAGCTGGCCTGGTTGATCCCGCTCTATGGGTTCAGCGGCATGGTTTTGTCCCTGCCGTGGGCTGCTGGATGGATCAAGCGTCACGGTCCTCGCCCTGCGGCTTATCTCAACCTGATCGTCACGTTGCTGGCGGTGGTGCATGGCACCTTGATGCTGCAGCAGGTATGGCTGCTGGGTCCCCAGCACATCGAGCTGCCCTGGTTTCAGGCTGCCGATCTCGACCTGCGCATTGGCTTCGACCTATCCCTGACCAATCTGGCCGCCCTGGAGTTGGTGACCGGACTGAGCTTGGTGGGTCAGGTATTTGCCCTGGGCTACCTGGATAAGGAGTGGGCCTTGGCGAGGTTTTATGCCCTGGTGGGTTTCTTCGAAGGCGCCCTTGCCGGAGTTGTACTAAGCAGCAATCTGTTTATGAGTTATTTCCTGCTGGAAATGCTCACCCTTTCCACCTATCTGCTTGTGGGGTTTTGGTACGCCCAACCGCTGGTCGTTACGGCGGCCAGAGACGCCTTTTTGACCAAGCGGGTTGGTGATGTCTTGCTGTTGATGGGAGTAGTCGCTCTCTCAGCTTGGGCTGGCTCGATGGAATTCGACGACCTTTACGTGTGGGCAGCTGAAGCCCATGCCAATGGATCCCTAACTCCGCTTGCGGGCACCCTGCTCGGGCTGGGCCTGATCGCCGGCCCTATGGGTAAGTGCGCCCAGTTCCCCATGCACCTCTGGCTTGACGAGGCCATGGAGGGTCCAAACCCAGCCTCGATTCTGCGCAACTCCGTAGTTGTGACCGCTGGAGCCCTTGTGCTTCTCAAGGTGATGCCGCTGCTGCGGTTTTCACCGCTGGCTGTTGATGCCTTGCTGGTGGTTGGCACAATCAGTGCCCTGGCTGGTGCCCTGGTGGCGATCGCCCAGGTGGATATCAAGCGGGCCTTCTCCTACTCCACTACCTCCTATCTGGGCCTGGTTTTCATTGCAATCGCCCTGCAACAGCCGGCTATTGCCCTGTTGCTGTTGTTTGCCCATGGCCTGGCCAAGGCCCTGCTGTTCATGAGTGTGGGCAGCGTTATCGCCACCACCAGCTGCCAGGACCTCACCGAGCTGGGTGGCCTGGGCTCCCGCATGCCTGCCACCACCACCGCCTACCTGGTGGGGGGAGCGGGCCTGGTGGGTTTGCTGCCCCTTGGCTGCTTCTGGTGCTTCGGCCTGCTGGTGGAGGCGCTAGGCCGCACCGCGCCATTTTTTGCCGCAGTTGTGCTGATCACCAATGCCCTGACAGCTTTCAACCTCACCCGGGTATTCCGGCAGGTGTTTATGGGAGCGCCACTGCCGAAAACTAAGCGAGCCCCTGAGGTCAACTGGCTGATGGCCCTGCCGATGGTGAGTCTGACCGTGCTGGTAGCCCTCCTGCCAGCTTTGATGGCCCGGATAGATCCGGTGCCAGGCCTGGACTCCTTCCCCCTGCCCCTCGCCACTGCAGTGGTGGCAAGCGGGGTGGCTGGAGTAATCGGCGGCTGCCTGGCACCCCTGCACAAGTTCTGGTCCCGATCCATGTTCCGGCCCCTGCGGTTGCTCCAGGATCTACTGGCCTATGACTTCTACACCGAGCGCATCTACAAGGTGACGATTGTGGCGGCGGTAGCTGGCCTGGCGCGATTTAGCAACTGGATCGACCAGGCTCTGGTGAGTGGCTTTGTTAATGGCATTGGCAGGCTTTCCCTGGCAAGCGCCGAAGGGCTGAAGCTCTCCGTTAGCGGCCAACTGCAGACCTATGTCCTAACGGTCCTATTGGCGATTGTGCTGCTGCTCGCCTCGCTGCAGTGGTTGCACGGATGAGGAGTGCCTGATGCTTAGCCTTCTACTACTGATCCCTCTAGTCGGAGCACTTTCCCTAGCCCTATGGCCCGGCAACCCCTCGCCCGGACGTATGCGCACCGTGGCCCTGGTGGTGTTGGGCCTGCAGTTGATCTGGAGCCTGCTGGTGCTGCTCCGCTTCGACACCGGCCTCAGTGGCATGCAGCTGCAGGAGTCATTTGTCTGGGTCGGCAGCATCGGCCTCGATTACCGGCTCGGGGTCGATGGTCTGTCGATGCCGCTGGTGCTGATCAATTCAGCCCTCACTCTGGTTTCGGCGATCTGCACCCGGGACATTAACCAGCGGCCCCGCGTCTACTTCGCCCTTTTGCTGGTTATCAGTGGCGCAGTCAACGGTGCTTTCTTAGCCGAAAACCTGTTGCTGTTTTTCCTGTTCTATGAGCTGGAACTGATACCTCTCTGGTTTCTGATCAGCATCTGGGGCGGCGCCAACCGGGCCTACGCGGCCACAAAGTTCCTTATTTTTACGGCGGTTTCGGGAATTTTAATCCTCGGAGCATTCTTGGGCCTCGCCCTATTAACCGGCAGTGTGGACTTCAGCCTCACCCCGGTCACCAGTGAAAGGCTGGCGATGGGAGGTCAGCTGGTGCTGCTGGGGGCGCTGCTAGTGGGATTTGGCATCAAGGTGCCCCTATTCCCATTTCACAACTGGCTGCCCGATGCCCACACCCAGGCATCTACCCCTGTGTCAGTGCTGCTGGCAGGGGTGCTGCTGAAGCTGGGCACCTACGGCTTGCTGCGCTTCTGCATGGGTCTTTTCCCGGAAGCCTGGGCCCTGCTTGCGCCGGGATTGGCCATCTGGGCAGCTGTTTCTGTGCTGTTTGGCTCCCTGGCAGCGATCGCCCAGCAGGACATGAAGCGGATGGTGGCCTACAGCTCCGTGGGTCACATGGGCTACATCCTGCTAGCCGCTGCAGCTGCCACACCGGTCGCCCTGCTCGGGGCGGTCTTCCAGATGGTGAGCCACGGTCTGATTTCAGCCCTGCTTTTTCTGCTGGTGGGCATTGTGTATCGCAAGACGGGCACCCGGGATCTCTCGGTGCTGCATGGTCTGCTCAACCCGGAAAGGGGTCTGCCTTTCACAGGCACGCTGATGATTTTGGGGGTTATGGCCAGTGCCGGTATGCCTGGCATGGCCGGCTTCATTTCGGAGTTCATGGTGTTCCGCGGCAGCATCACCGCCTTCCCACTGGCGACCTTGCTTTCGATGGTTGGTTCGGGCCTAACGGCGGTTTATTTTCTATTGCTCGTTAACCGCGCCTTCTTCGGCCGCCTGGCAGTGACACCGGCCAGCGATGCGGTTTCCGATGGTCGCCTCGATGTGCGCCTTGCCCCAGTGGCGCCCCGCGAAACCATTCCCGCCATGGGGCTGGCCTTTGCTGTGGTGGCCATCGGTCTGCTGCCCTCGGGCCTCGGTAAGTTGAGCGAGGCCGCTTCCACCTCCATGGCCCAACTGCCAGCTTTGGTGGCCGCCCTGCAACTGGCAGCCCTGCATCCATGGGGGGTGGGCTGATGCCAATCATCTCTGCCGAACTGGTCCACGCTGGGGGTAAGCCTGCTGCCGCAGAACTTGAGCAGCAGCTACTCAGCGGCCAGACCCTGCTCAGCGAATCCGCAGACCACCTGATCGAGGTGGTGGATGTGCTCAAGAGCTACGGAGAGGTGCTGGATGCCTACAGCATCAACCTGATCTTCCAAGCCGAGCAGCAGTTCCTGCTGCCCTTTCCACTGTTCAAATACCTTGACGGTGACAAAAACCCAGCCAAGATCTGGCGCCACCTAATCCACGACCGGATCAACTTCGAATACGCCGAATATTGCATGAAGGCCATGCTCTGGCATGGCACCGGCGGCCTTGATGCCTATCTGGATTCCGATGCGTTTGCGGCCAACTGCGCAGCGATCATTCGCCGCAAGACCCGGCTTGATCCCTTGCTGGCCCTACTCAACCCCCTGTTCAGGGGCTTCCTGCCCGAGCTGATTCGTACCGCGGCCACCACCCACGCCCTCGGTCAGTTTTGGCGGGTAATGAGCGATCTTTTCATCGATCTGGCCGAGGCTGAGGCAGATGGCAGGGTGGCCAGCATCGACGCCGTGGTCGAGTTCATCAAGGACGGACTTGTCGCCGCCGCTGCCAACCCGATCACCTACGGAGTGGAGGTTGACGGCGAACACTTTTGGGTGCTGCCACCGGAGGCTGGTCTTACCTTTCTGGTGGATGTGGCCGTGCCCTATGTGGAGGCTGTCTTTCTGCGAGGCATGCCGTTCCTGGGCACGGTTAGTTTCAATGCCCAGGCCCAGCAGATCTCACCGGACCAGGCGCAGTTTGCCTACGGCGCCCTATTTGCCGACCCCCTGCCGAGCATGGGTGCCGGCATTCCACCCAGCCTGCTGATGCAAGACATGTTCCGGCATCTGCCGGAGCGGTTGCACCAGTGGTATCGCGAGCGCACTCGAGGGGAGGGAGATGTGCGGGTGAAAATCTGCATGAGCTTCCAGAAGTCGATGTTTTGTGTCACCAATGCGGCGATACGTGGCACCTTCCCCCAGCCGCTCAACAGCAGCGAACCAGCAGCCCAGGCAGCAAACCGCGCCTATGCCGCAGCCTGGGCCTCCCGCCTGGCCACTGCCCGCACTGACTGTCTTGACTGAGACTGCCTTGACTAAGTTTGCCTTGACTGAGTTTGCCTTGACTGAGCCCAAAATGACCTGTTTTAGCTTCAAGTAATGGACCAACCCTGGACCCCGCGCCCCAAACCCGAGCAGGCCGAAAGGCTGGAGCGGCGCATTGAATTCAGCGACTACGCCACCACCAGAGACTTTCTGGAGCGGCTCAATGCCCTCTGCGAGACCCAGCAACGCTTCCCTGATATCAGCTTCGGGCGCACCTACGTGAACCTGACCCTGCGCGCCGAAACTGAAGACTCCCCAATCGAAGCAGCAGACTGGGCCTTCACAGCAGCCATTGATACTCTGGTCTGTTGACACTCCCAGTCCCCGGCAACGACACGGTGATTGATCTACAGGCGGCCTATGAAGGAGCCGGCATTCAGGCGATGCTCGATCAACTCGACCTTGAGCTGATCGGCCTACGGCCGGTGAAGGCGCGCATCCGAGAAATCGCTGCCTTACTGGTGGTCGACAGGGCCAGGCAGCAAGTGGGGCTTGAGACCAAGCCGCCCAGCCTGCACATGTCATTCACGGGGCGACCGGGCACGGGCAAAACCACAGTTGCTGCCCGGATGAGCAAAATCCTTCACGGTCTCGGCTATGTGCGCAAAGGCCATGTGGTGACCGCTACCCGCGACGATCTGGTGGGGCAATATATCGGCCACACCGCGCCAAAAACCCGGGAAATGCTCAAAAAGGCAATGGGCGGCGTGCTCTTTATCGATGAGGCTTACTACCTCTATCGACCGGAAAATGAAAGGGATTACGGCGCCGAAGCCATCGAAATATTGCTGCAGGTAATGGAGGGTAATCGCGACGACTTAGTAGTAATTTTTGCGGGCTACAAAGATCGAATGGATATTTTTTATCAATCTAATCCAGGGCTCTCGTCGCGTGTAGCAAACCATATCGATTTCCCGGACTACAGCGCCGAGGAACTGCTTGCCATTGCCCAACTGGTGCTAGCCGCCGAAAACTACCGCTTCAGCCAGGAGGCTACTGCAGCTTTCGTTGGCTACATCCAACGTCGCATGCAGTTGCCCTTCTTCGCCAATGCTCGCTCCATTCGTAACGCCATTGATAGAGCGCGAATGCGACAGGCCAACCGCCTATTCAGCCGTATCGGTAGCCCCCTAACCAAACTCGACCTGATGACGATCGAGGCTGAAGACATCACAGCCAGCCGTGTATTTGATGGTGAAGTAGAGGGGCTAGACCCATCTAGGCCCCTCACCTAAAGTCAGAGCTGATTTGATCGCCCCATGTCTCTGACACGCCTTACCGCAGCTGGATTTGCCCTAGGAGTGGCCCTTGGGGGCGGCAGTGCCGGTGCTGCCCCCACCTGCACCTTTCTGCAACCGGTTGGGGGAAATGGCAGCTCACGTATCGTGTCCAAATCGGTGGGAGCGGCCAAGGTCACCCCGATCGGAATGGCTCTCGGTCGCACCAACTGGAACACCGACTTTCTGGTGGACCAGCCCTACACCAGCTTCAAGTTCTTTTTCACCGCCAACAGCTCCGACCCCAAGGCCAAGTACCCCGTTGAGGCCTACATGAAGTTCAGCGATGGCTCAAGCCTGCAGATGTTCAATACACAGCTGAATCCGCCGATGGGCACAGGCAAAATGTTTGGCCCCTTTGCAAGCGTGCCCGGCAAGCAGGCTACCCAGATGAATTTCAAAGTAGGGGCAAGCAAGGATCCCGGTGCCTTGGGCTTCAGTTATAGGATTTCAGTGCAGGGGTGCCGCTAAATTTAATATTATTTAAGCAGAGATTTAACGACGCTTTCGAGAGTCAATCTGCAGCAGGTCTCGCACCTGCTGCACTTGGCGTGAAAGAACCGGATCGCTATTAAGTTTGCGGTCGATTTGCTCAACGGCATACATCACCGTGGAGTGATCCTTGCCACCAAAAGCCTCGCCGATGCGCGGCAGGCTCAAATTGGTGCTCTGGCGCATCAGGTACATACCCACCTGGCGGGCCTGGCTGACGGCTCGCTTGCGGCTAGCGCTACGCATCTCTTCTACGCCCACACCGAACACCTCGGCCACCTTCTCGATTACCTGGACCGGCTTCACCTCCACATCCCCACCACCGGGATCGAGCATGGGGGCCACCGATTCCACCGTCATCGGCAGGCCGGTGATCGAGGCGAAGGCCACCGCCCGGGTTAGTGCCCCTTCCAGCTCGCGGATGTTGGAGGTGAAACGGCCGGCGATGAACTGGATCAGGTCGCGGGGCAGCACCATCTGCTCCTGCTCCGCCTTCTTGTGCAGGATCGCCATGCGGGTTTCCAGGTCTGGAGCCTGGATGTCGGCAATGAGGCCCATCGAGAAGCGGGAGATCAGCCGCTCCTGCAATCGAGGAATCTGGGAGGGAGGGCGATCGGAGGCAATCACGATCTGGCGGCCCGCCTCGTGCAGGGCGTTGAAGGTGTGGAAAAACTCCTCCTGGGTGTATTCCTTGCCCTCAATGAATTGAATGTCGTCCACCAGGATCAGGTCGGCGGCGCGGTAGCGGTCGCGGAAGGCCTGCATGCCGTCCTTGCGGATCGCCTGGATCAGGTCGTTGGTGAAGGTTTCGGTGCTCACATAAAACACCCGCGCCTCGGGGTTGATTTCAAGTCGGTAATGGCCGATCGCCTGCATTAAGTGGGTTTTGCCCAGCCCGACTCCACCGCACAGAAATAGGGGGTTGAACTCCCGGCCCGGTGCCTCGGCTACCGCTAGGGACGCAGCGTGGGCCATGCGGCTGTTGGGTCCCACCACGAAGCGGTTGAACACGTAGCGAGGGTTGAGGCCCGGCGCCAATTTTCGGGGGGTCTCGCCCGTAGCCCGCGGCGCGGCATCACGACTGGTCACGGCCACCGGAGCCAGAACCGCCGCCGCACCACTGGCGGACGCCGCAATGATGTCATCACCGCTGGCTGCGGAAACCCGAACCTGAACCTGGCGGCCGGCGATCTCGCTGGCAACCGCCTCGATCGTGCCGAGGTAGTTCTTGCGCAGCCAGCCACAGGCAAAGCTATTGGGGGCCTCAAGCTGGAGCTGGCCGGCCTCAAATCCCTGACAGCGAGCCGGTCGTATCCAGGTCTCAAAGGTGGGCTTGCTGAGGTTGGCCTGCAGTGCCTGCTGAACCTGGTGCCACAGCTCCTCTCCCTGCTGCACCGAACTCCGCCGTATCTAAGGAGCCGAATCTACGCATGGTTGCGCAGCTGGGCAGTCTTTAATGAAACGGATTCAGACCTGGCCCAGTTCCATCCCCATGCTCCGCCTCTCCCCCCGCTGTCGAGCTGCGCTAGTCGCCCCTGCAGCGCTGCTGCTGGTGGGCTGCAGCCAAGGGCTGCCTGGGCTGCCTGGCCGCCAGAGCACCCAGACACCGATCAGTGATGCACCCCCAACCCCGCCGCTGCAGCAGGGCAACACCCTGATCGTTGATGCGGTGGCCAAGGTGGGGCCAGCCGTGGTGCGAATCGACACCGTCAAGCGCCTGGTGAACCCCCTGGGCGGCCTGTTTGGCCGCGGACCCACCATTCAGCAGCAGCAGGGCCAGGGCTCGGGCTTCATCACCCGTTCTGACGGAGTGTTGCTCACCAATGCCCACGTGGTGGAAGGGGCCAGTGAAGTGACTGTGACCCTGCCCGATGGCCGCAGCTTCACCGGCAAGGTGCTCGGCAGCGATCCGCTCACCGATGTGGCGGTGGTGAAGGTGGTGGCCTCCAAGCTGCCGGTGGCTCCCCTGGGCGATTCCGCCAAAGTGCGCCCGGGCGAATGGGCCATTGCCATTGGCAATCCGCTTGGCCTCGACAACACGGTCACAGCTGGAATCATCAGCGCGATCCAGCGCACCAATGCGGTGGGTGAGGGCCAGCGCGTGCCCTACATCCAGACCGATGCCGCCGTGAATCCCGGCAACAGTGGCGGCCCCCTAATCAATGACCGGGGTCAGGTGATCGGCATCAATACAGCCATCTTTAAGGCCCCAGGCGCCGGCCTGAGTTTTGCGATCCCAATCAACGTTGCTCGCCAGATCGCCGCCCAGATCCTCGAGAAGGGCTCCGCCAGCCATCCCTACATCGGCGTACGACTGCAGGCCCTCACGCCCCAGTTGGCTAGGGAGATCAACGCCAGCACCGATGAATGTCGGCTTCCCGAGGTGAATGGGGTGGTGGTGGTGGAGGTGATGCCCGGCAGCCCAGCCGCAGAGGGTGGCCTCAAGCCCTGCGACCTGATCGACCAGGTGGGAGGCAAGGCCGTAAAGAACCCCTCCGAGGTGCAGCTGGCCGTGGACCAGGGCCGGGTGGGTCAGCCCCTGGCCGTATCCCTGCGTCGCGGCGACGGGCGGCTGACCCTGCAGCTCAAGCCAGCAGAACTGCCCCGCCAGGGGTGAGTGCTACCTGCAGTCGCCAGCTGATCGTGATGGCCCGCTGGCCGGCTCCGGGCCGTTGCAAGCGACGCTTGGCCCAAGAGCTTGGCGCGGCCAGGGCCGCCCAAATCCAGGCGCGGCTGACAGTGCACACCCTTGCGGCGGCTAGGGACGCCCGCCAGGGTCACGGCCTTGAACTGGTGCTTGCCGTTGAGGGGTTGGGTGGCCTCGCCGCCAGCCGGTGGGGCCAGGCGCTCGGGGCGGACAGAACCGTGCTGCAGGGGCGAGGGGCGCTGGGATTGCGCATGCAGCGCCAGTTTCAGCGTGCCGCCAGGGAAGGGGCCAGCAAGGTGGTGCTGATCGGCAGCGACCTGCCCGAGCTCGAAGCCAGCGACCTGTCAGCCGCCTTTACGTCCCTTGGGCACAGCCAGGGGGTGTTGGGCCCGGCCCACGATGGGGGCTACTGGCTGATTGGGCTGCGGCGTCCCGAGCCGGAGCTGCTCGCCGGCATCGCCTGGGGGAGCGAGCAGGTGCTCGAGCAAACCTTGGCGGCAATGGCGCGTCGGGGCCTGGAGCCGGAACTGCTAACCCACCGCGGCGACCTCGACTGGGCCAGGGACCTGCTGCCATGGCGCTGACCACCCCAACAATCACTTCAACCATCACCCCAACTATCTCCGTGGTGATTGCCGCCCGCAATGAGGCGCCGCGGCTGCCTCTGTTGCTGGCCGATCTGGCGGCGGGGTGGGAGTTGCTGAAGGAGATTGTGGTGGTCGATGGCGGCAGCGCCGATGCCAGCGCCCGGGTGGCGGCACTGGCCGGTGCCCAGGTGCTGGCCAGCCCCCCCGGTAGGGGGAGGCAGTTCGGCCTGGGAGTTGAAAGCAGCGGCGGCTCCTGGCTACTGCTGCTGCATGCCGATGCACGCCTGCCAGAGCGCTGGCAGCAGGCCTTGGCACGGGCCATCGACCGCGATGGGCCAAAACAAATCGATGCGGCCTGGTATTTCGACCTGAGGATCGCTGGGGCTGGCCTTGGCCTGCGGCTGGTGGAGGCGGGAGTAGCGCTGCGCAGCCGCTGGCGGCAGCTGCCCTATGGCGACCAGGGCTTGCTGCTGCCCCGATCGCTGCTGCAGCGGGCAGGGGGCCTGCTGCCCTTACCCCTGATGGAAGACCTGGAGCTGGCGCTGCGGCTGCGGCGCCACTGCCGGCTAAGGCCGCTGGGTGCCCAGCTGAGGGTTGATGGTCGCCGCTGGCAGCAGCTGGGCGTATGGCAGACGGCACTTAGCAACGCCCAGCTGCGGCGGGCCTGGCGGCGGGGCGGCAGCGCCGAGGAGCTCGCTAGCCGCTACTACCAAACGGGTGATATGAGCCGGCGCTAGGGCGAATACCAGAAAGCGCAACGGCGCTGCAGCGGTTCAAGCTCCCAGCCCTGGGCGACATAGAAGGCCACCACCTCTGGGTCGGCAAACAGGCTGACCCGATCCACTTCCATCGAGCGCAGCTGATCGAGGACGTAAACCATCAACTGCTTGCCCAGCCCAGCGCCCTGATAAAGGGGATGTACTGCCACGTCCCAGACGGTGGCCTCGACGACGCCATCGCCGGTGCAGCGGGCGAAGCCCACCAGCTTTGGCATCCGGGGGTCGTGGCGCCACAGACCCACCCGCAGGAGGCTGTGCTGGAGGGCTTTGCGCACTCGGCGCAGGGGCCGGCGGCTCCAGCCCACGGCATCGCAGAGCCGCTCAAGCTCGAACAAGTCGATTTCCCGCTCGCGGCTGAGCACCAGGCTGAGCTGGGAATTGGGCGTGGGGCAGAGCCGGTGCTGCTCCCCGTAGAGGCTGGTGAGGAGCTCGGCCGAAGCCACAGGGGCGGGTGCAACGCAATGGAACGATCCTGCCCGATGGTCGTTCGAGTTGCGATTGCTGCGCCAGCCTGGGGGGCCCGGGTTGCCGAGCGCTGGTGCACCAAGCCCCCTCCCCCCTGCTGGTGGCACTGCATGGCTGGCTGCTGGCCGGCAGGTTGTGGACGCCCCTGGCAGCAGCGCTGGCACCACGCTGGGAGCTGTGGAGTCCGGATTTACCGGGCTTTGGCCAGCGGCCCAGGCCCCGGGGGCTGCAGCCAAACCTGGCCAGCTACGGCCGCTGGCTAGCCGCAGCGGCCCAGGAGCAGGCGGGCGGCAGACCAATAGTGCTGCTGGGCCATTCCCTCGGGGGCAGCATCGCCCTGCATGCGGCGCCCCTACTGGGCGAGCAACTGGTGGGGGTGATCCAGATCGCCGCCGGCGGTGGTGTCTATCAGCCGCGAGCCTTTGCCCAGGTGCGCCGCGGCGGCGCCCTGTTTTTGCGCTGGCGTCCTGGCTGGCTGGCGGAGCTGCCGGGCAGCGATCCGGTGCGCAGCCCCCTGCTCGCCGAGCGCCGGGCAGCCCAGGGCCTGCTGGCCTGCAGCACCGGCCCTGGGGCGGTGCGCCAGCTGCCCCAGCTCACTGCCCGCCTGCAGGTGCCAAGCCTGTGGATTGCCGGCGAACGCGACCAGGTGATGGCATCTCGCTATGTGCGCCATCTGGCCGGTTACGCCCCAGAGCACGAGTTCATCGAGTTGGCTGGAGCTGGCCACCTGCCGATGGGCCAGATGCCTGAGCAACTGGCGGCGCCGATTCAGCAGTGGCTGGGCCAGTTGCCATGCGGTCAGTTTTAAATCAGCCAGTTGCCAGGGTCTGAAGACTGATTCAGAGAGCGGCCAGGCCCCGCTCCTGCAGGTCGGCCAGCTGGGCATAGACACCCCCCGCCAGGCGCAACTCGCTGTGGCTGCCCTGCTCAATCAAGTGCCCCTTGCGCAACACCAAGATGCGATCTGCCGCCTCCACCGTGGCAAGGCGGTGGGCAATCACGATGGCGGTGCGCTGCTGCAGCAGGCGCGAAAGATCCCGCTGCAGGGTGGCTTCGGTGGAGGGATCCATAAAGGCCGTGGCCTCATCCATCACCAGCACTGAGGGATCGCGGATCGCCACTCGGGCCACTGAGAGGAGTTGGCGCTCGCCGGAGGAGAGGTTGCCGCCGCGCTCACGCAGCTCCGTGGCTAGCCCATCAGGCAGGCGCCGCAGCAGGGGCTCCAGGCCAAGCTCAGAGCAGATCTGATGCAGTGCTTCGCTGCTGATCGGGGCGTCGAGGCGCAGATTGTCGGCCACGTTGCCGCTGAACAGGAAGGTGTCCTGCAGGACTACCCCTAGCCGCTGACGCAGGGTGGGAATCGGCAATTGGCGGATGTCGATGCCATCGAGCAGGATCCGGCCGCGCTGGGGCTCATAGAGCCGGCACAACAGCCGGATCACGGTGGTTTTGCCTGAGCCGGTAGGGCCCACAAGGGCCACGTGTTCACCGGGAGCAATGCGGAAGGAAAGATCGGTGAGGATCGGGTCGTCTTCTCGATAGGCAAACGACACATTGTCGAAAATCACCTCACCAGCACTGGCCCGCTTACTGCCGCTCTGAATGGCTGCAGCAGAGCGTTCACTAGCTGGTAGATCAGCGATTTCGATCGGTTGCTCGAGCAGCTCGCCGATGCGTTCAACAGCGGTGAGGCCTCCCTGGATCTGGGTGAAGCGCTCCGCCAGCTGGCGCAGGGGATCAAACAACCGCTGGGAATAAAGGATGAAGGTGGTGAGGGTGCCAAGGCCCATGGCACTGCCGAGCACCATCCAGCCGCCCAGGGCAAGCACCACGGCCACTGCGCTCAGGGCCACCCATTCGATGAAGGCCGAGATGGCGCTGTCAAACAGGATTGTGCCGTTGACGGCCTCGCGATAGGCGGCGGTGACCTGGGAGAAACGGGCGCTGTTGGTGGCCTCGCGGCGGAACATCTGCACCACTTCCAAGCCCTGGAGGTTTTCCTGCAGATCAGCATTGAGCTGGCTGAGCTCCTCGCGCACCCGGTAGTTGGCCTTACGGAAGCGACCTTGCAACCAAAGAATGCCGAGCACCACCGGCACCTGGCTGACCAGCAGCAGCAGGCCGAGCCGCCACTCGATCGAGATCATCGTGACCGCGATCACCAGCAGGGTGACCAGGTCGGCCAGCACACCCACGGCGCCACTGCCAAACACCTCGGCTAGCGCATCGACATCACTGGTGAGCCGGGTGAGCAGCTTGCCAACGGGAGTGCGGTCGTGGAAGCGCAGCGACAGTGCCATGGCGTGGGCAAACAGGTCGTCGCGGATGCGGGCGGTGAGCCGCTGGCCAACGGCCTGAACGTTGAAGGTTTGGATGCCCTGCAAACCCAGACGCAGCATCACCGCACCAAGCAGCAACAGCACCAGCAGGCGCAGGGCCTCCGGCACCGCCATGCCATCAAGCCAGCCCAGGGTGGGCTCTCGCCGCAACACGGCGATTGCCTGGCCCACCAGCAGCGGTTGCACCGCAGCGGCGAAGGCCACCGGGATCAGCAGCAGCAGGGTGAGGCCGAGGCGGCGACGATCACGGCCGAGGTAGGGCAGCAGGCGGGCCAGGCGTTGCCGGTCAAGGCCTGCCATCAGCTACCTCGGGGGGTGGCAACCAGAGCGATGCGGTCGACGATTCCCTGTAGGGGACCGTCGTCGAGTCGCAGGGCTAAGGGGTGGCCCACCAGCCTGGCGGTGGAGTGGAAAAGATCTTCAATGGCGATCAGGCCGTTTTCCTCCAGGGTGCGACCGGTGGCTACCAGATCGACGATCGCCTCACTCATGCCGGTAATCGGTCCCAGCTCTACCGATCCAGCTAGATGGATCAACTCCACCGGTAGGTCGAGGGCATCAAAGAAGGCCTGGGCGCAGCCGGTGAATTTGCTGGCAACGCGGCAGTGGGCGGGCAGGTCGGAAGCGCGGCGATAGCCACTACTTGCCTTCACCGCCACGCTCATGCGGCAACCACCGAAACCCAGATCGAGCAGCTGGGCTACCGGCAGCTTGTGTTCGCGGATCACGTCGTAGCCCACCACGCCGAGCTGGGCCTGGCCGTAGGCCACGTAGACGGGGACATCGGCATTGCGCACCAACAGGGCCCGGGCCTGGCCGCAGGCGCTGGGCACCATCAACTGGCGGTTGCCGGGCTCAAGTAGGCCAGCGAAATCGAGACCAGCGGCCGCAAAACGGGCCACCGAATCCTTAAGCAGGGCACCTTTAGCGAGGGCGACGGTGATCATGCCGGGGCTGCAGCGGTGATCATGGAAAGGCGCCACAAACTGGACTTTAACGATGCAGCAACTCAGCGTCGGGCTGATTCCGGTACTGCGCGACAACTACATCTTTCTGATGCAGCGCCAGGGCCAGGCGGTGGTGGTCGATCCTGCCGTGGCAGAGCCAGTGATCGCTGCCCTCGAGCAGCAGGGGCTGGAGCTGGTGGCGATCCTGCAAACCCACCACCACAGCGACCACATCGGCGGCACCCCCGGCCTGCTGGCCCGCTGGCCCAAGGCGGCGGTGCTGGCTAGCCGCGACGATCTGCTGCGAATTCCGCTGCAAACCATGGGGGTGGGCGATGGCGACAGCGTTGAGTTGCTGGGTGAGCAGGTGCAGGTGATCGCCGTGCCGGGGCATACCCGCGCCCACATCGCCTACTACCTGCCCGCTTCCGGGCACCTGTTCTGCGGCGACACCCTGTTTGCCGGGGGTTGCGGGAGATTGTTTGAGGGCAGCGCAGCCGACATGCATGTCTCGCTGCAGCGGCTGGCCCAGCTACCGGCAGCCACCAAGGTGTGGTGCGCCCATGAATACACGCAAGCCAATTTGGGCTGGGCCGCCGCGGTGGTGGCAGCCAGCGATCCCTGCGCCGGTGCTATCGAGGCGCGGCTGGCGGCGGTTGGGGCGGCGCGGGCCCGGGGCGAAGCCACCATCCCCAGCAGCGTGGAGCTGGAGCGAGCCACCAATTTGTTTGTGCGAGCCAGCAGCCCGGAGCAGTTGGGCGAGCTGCGGCTTAGTAAGGATCACTGGCCCAGCTAGGGCCGCTGGGCAGGGGGGCCAACCTGCAGGGACTGCTGGGATGGGAAGAGCACACCAAGGGCTCCGGGGCGCAGGGTTAGCCGGCAGCGTTGGCCCCGGCTGTATTCAGCCTCCAAAGGCAAGCGCAGCCGTAGTTTCAGATCACCAAGCTGCACTCGGTAGAGCCATTCCCGGCCCAGGAATTCCCGCCCCTGCACCCAGGCCTCGCCCTCCGCATCTGGATGGAGACCAATCGCCTCAGGACTGACCAGCACCTCCTCGCTATGACCTGCAGCTCCCCCTTGGGGCAGCAGGGAGGAGCCGGCTGTGGCGTGCAGGCTTCCTAGAGCTGTGACCACCTGCTCACCACACCGCTGGGCCGGCAGCAGGTTGCCTTGGAGCACAAAGCGCCCCACAAAGGAGGTGGCGGGGTGCTGCACCAGCTGCCTGGGGCTGGCGCATTGATGCAGCACCCCATCGCGCAACACCGCCACCCGATCACAGATAGCGAGTGCTTCTTCGGGATCGTGGGTAACGATCAGGCCGCTTGCACCACAGCGCGAAAGCACGGCGGGCAGCTCGCTCCGCAGCCGCAGGCGCACCTCCACATCGAGGTTTGAGAAGGGTTCATCGAGGAGCACCACGGAGGGGCCCGGCGCCAGGGCCCGGGCCAATGCGAGCCGCTGGCGCTGGCCGCCCGAAAGCTCGTGGGGATAACGGCTCTCCAAGCCATTGAGCCCGAGCAGCTCCAGCAACCAACTAGCCCGGCTGCTGTCCTGACCGCGCCGCAGGCCAAAACAGGCATTGCGCCAGGCGTCGAGGTGGGGGAATAGGGCGTAGTCCTGGAAAACCATGCCAACGCCGCGGCGCTCCGGTGGTAGCCAGCGGCCTTGACCGGCCACGGCCCGGCCGTCGATCAATACAGAACCGCGCTCTGGCCGCTCAAAGCCAGCGATCAAGCGCAGCAGGGTGGTTTTGCCGCAACCGGAGGGTCCAAGCAAGCCCACCAATTCGCCCTGATGGAGGGCTAGATCAATGCCTTGCAACGTCCAGTCGCCTGCTGTGGCATTGGCGTAGCGGTGCCACAGGCCTTGCAGCTGCACGTGTTCGCGCAACGGCAAATCGGCAGGCATCAGCTCGGCAAGGGGGCTGGCGATCGGCGCAGGACCGGCAAGGGCCATAGGCTCAGCCACCATCCTGACCTGGCATGAGTCACCCGATGCAGCCCGAAGCCGTAATCACCGCCAGCGCCCCTGCGCCTGTAGGCCCTTACAACCAGGCGGTGAAGGCGGGGGGAGTGCTTTATTGCTCCGGTCAGATCGCCCTGGATCCCAGCACTGGCTTGATGGTGGGGGCTGGCGATGTGGAGGCCGAGACCCGCCAGGTGCTCAGCAACTTGCAGGCCGTGCTGGAAGCTGGCGGCAGCAGCCCAGGACAGGTGTTGCGCACCACGGTCTTTCTGGCAGACCTGGGCGATTTCGCTCGGGTTAATGCGATTTATGCGGAGCTATTTAGCGATGGGGTATCGCCGGCTCGGGCCTGCGTCGAAGTGGCGGCTCTGCCCAAGGGGGCTCGGGTTGAAATCGACTGCATTGCCTTAGCCGCTTAGTAACTGACTGCCAAGGAATTAGTTGGGCGGATTCAAGGGGCAATCCATCAGCCCGGCAGCTTGCTCATCTACGGCGCTGAGTCGCTCCAGGATTGAGCGCAGGTCGAGGACGGACAATTCGCCATCTCGCCCCCACTTCATCGCCGAGCGACCGATATCAGTTGAGTCGCCATTGCCGGAGCTCATCACCATGACCCCGCGTGTTGATTTCAACACTAGCTAGGCGCGGGGAGCATGAATTCAAATAATTCGCCCTGCACCAGCACCGAGCCCTGGCGAGGACCAGGGGACTGGGGGTGACCCCGGACTGGAGCAGCGCAAAAGGTCTGCAAATGTGACGTCCACTCTTCGGCGCGGAAGACGGCGTACGGGGAGGAAACCGGGGCGGATGCCGGGGTGGAAATCATGACCCTGGGTAATTAATACACCCGTACTATAGGCGTGAAATTGCATTGTCGACGGGCCAGGCCAGTCCTGGCATGCCCCGCTTTGACCAGGATGGTGGGTTCGCCTGTCTGCGATTGAGATGAAACTGCCAGAGGGTTGGCGGGTCTGGCTGCTGGTTATTGGGCTGAATGTCCTAGCTGGCTATCTCTGGTTTATCGATCGAGCCGTCGAGCCGCCAGCCGCTGGTGGCAACCTCCTGGACCTGATCCGATCCCTAGGCCGCTGAGCCTTGCCTGATGGCGCCGGCGCACCCCTAAGCTCATCTGCGACGGGGCGTGGCGCAGCTTGGTAGCGCGGGTGCTTTGGGAGCACTAGGTCGCAGGTTCGAATCCTGTCGCCCCGATTGACTTTTCACCGATAGGCCTTCAGCTGGGCACCCAAAAGGCACCCAAACAGTGCCCAAATGTTTAGAGGCTTTCTCTCTTGGCGGCTGCTTTCAGCGCCAAAAGGGCGCCGCCCACGCCTGCAGAGCGAGGAACCTGGCCACTCCTCAGGTGCCTTTCATCAATTGCTCACCGGGATTTGGTCGCGGCTTGCGGTGACTTGATCAGTCACTACGCAGCCGATTGGAAAAACTGCTGCGCAGTGCTTGCTCAGCAGGCTCTGAACTTGGCTGCCGACCGCCATTGACCCCAATCGCCTCCCGGCAGCGGTCCACCAGCTCCTGCCTGAGCGCATCAGGGCATTCGATCCGGATGCCACCGCCAAAAGCAAACAGCCAGCTGCGCAGGTCGATGTCGGCCGCAACTGTCCAGCTAGGCAGATCCAACTCCACCGGATAGGGGTGGCTGTTGCTGGGGCTGCCAGGTTCGAGCACATGCGGCGCCTTGGGGTGGTGCCACCAGCTATCGCCGGGCAGCGGCTTGGAGAAGCGGGTGTGCTCGATCGGGTAGCGCTGCAAACCCTCGCGGATGAAGGCAAAAGCCCAGGGGGCGCAACAGAAGCGCAGGGTGACGAGTGCCTGGCTGCGCCGCTGAGCCGAGGGGCTGGCAATCGCCAGCTGCTGCTCCAGATCAGCCCCGAAGTAGATGCCGCCGCTGTGGTGCAGCAAGCGCTCCAGCCTTGCCAGGGCGGCGGAATGTTCCTCTTGGCTGCGGCGCAGGCCGCCATCGCTGCTGCGCCGGGCGAGCCGGTCTAGCCGCTCGCTGCGGATCAGCCCTTGCTCGTGGCCCACCTGGTCTTCCTCGTAGAGGAGATACCAGCCGACGTTGTGGAAGATCAGCTGCAGCGGCCACACCCGCAGCTCACCAGCGGGGCTATCGGCAAAGCTGCCAACCCCTGGGTAGCGCTCAAGCAGCACCCGCCTGTGCTCAACGATTGCGGCCTCAATGGCATCAGCACGCCGGGGAGCGGCCAGCGAATCGCGCCGCACCAGCTTGGTGTCGACCACCGCATGGCGGGCGTAGCTGCGCACTGGCGCAACGCCATCGGCGCTGATCCCCGCCCAGCCCAGTCGCTCATCGAGTTCAGCCAGCAAGTCCTGCGCGGAGGGATCCGCCAGGCGGCCGGCGGTTTGGCGCACCACGTTGTGCAGCTCCCGCAGGCGCGGTGGAGAAAGAATGGCGGTGCCCAGGCAGTAGCCGTGGCGCACGTTGTCGTTGCGGTTGCGGAAGCCATAGGGGGTAAGGATCTTCTCGAGGTCCTTACGCAGCGTTGCCGTTTCACCGCTTAGGTAGGCACCAGGGATGAGCTCGGTAGCGGCAATCAAGTGCTGGTGCAGGTTGGCGCCGCGCTCTGCCGGCCGATCAAAGGGCTGCTGCAGCAGGTGACGCAGCAGGGTCATCACCCGCAGAAATACCGGCCCATCACCCATGGGCGGTAGGCCGCCATGGATGGCGCCCACCACGCTCTGACCGGTAGGACTCGGCGGCAGCTGAATCGGCGCTGCAGTTGGCACCGCACTGCAAAACCCATTGGCCTCCAGCCAGGACAGATCCCCTCGGATGGCATCGGCATCAGCAAAACACTCCCCTTGCAGACGCCCCAGAAAGGCAGCGGCGCGATCCGCCAGGTCTCCTTCTGGCAGGGGCGAGAGGATCGCCTCAAGTTCCTCTGCGCTGGCGGGATCGGTGGCGCCCAGATCGGGCCAGCTGCTCAGCAGCCGGATCAGATACAGCAGCCGCTCAAGATCGAGCATCCGCGAGTAGCCGTGGCGCTGCAGCTTGCGCTCACGATTGGTGGCAGAGCGGATGCGCTTATCCAGCCCGGCCAGTTCTGCCTGCAGCACCGGCGTCAGCTCGCCGTGATGGGTAGGCACCACAGCGCAGATCGCCGCAAACCCCTCCGCTCGGCACGGCCCGAAATGGGGATCGGCAAGCGCAGCGGCCATCTCCTGGATCACCGGCACCGGCACGGTCCGCTGGCGCCGGCTGTTCCAGTCCAGCGAGGTAGGCAGGTCGGTGTAGAGCCACCAGCCAATCCACTCCACTGGCGCTGGCAGAGGGAGAGCATGGGTGATGGCCAGGCGCCAGGCGCGGCGGGCATGGGTGGCGTCCACGATCACCGGAGTGCCAGCAGCCACGGCCTCTTGAATGCGCTGGTGCAATCGCTGCTGGATATCTACCCAGGGGCCCTGCACTGCTGCATCACCAAACACCTCAGCTCGGATCACGTCGGTGGAGAGCACCAGCGCCGGGGACTCACCGGGGCCAGTGAGCAGGGGCGCCAATGCTTTTGCCAGCGTGGTTTTGCCGCTTGCGGGCTGGCCGATCAGCAGGTGGCAGCGCAGGGTCGCCATCGCGGCAGAGGCAACAAGGGCTTCCACTATTTCGCACGAAAAAGAGCATTGCCAGCCTCCGCAGCGTTGACGCTGCATTCAGCAACACCTTCCTGCCTCCCTTGGCCAACTCCTGCAGCAGCAGCATCCGCTCCACGCCACGGCGGGATGAGAACTCCTACGCGCCGCCAACGCCCTTAGAAGACCTGCACATCCTCGACTTTCTCGAGCTAGCTGGCTCCCAGGCCAAAGCAGGTGCGGCACTAGCGATGCACCAATCAACCGTGTGCCGCAGCCTGCAGTTGATGCAGCAGCAATTTCAGTTGCTGCCGCGCCAGGGGGCACCCATTTTCCGCCACGGCCACAACACCTGCCTGCACCACCTGCGTCTGGCATATCGGGAGCACCGGCTGATGGCTGGCCTGATCCGGCTCGGTACAGACCTGCTGCACCAAAGCCTTTTGTATGGAATGACGGGCGTGCAGCTGGTGCCGCCCCGCTTTCGCAGCGCTGAGCATTGGGCCGAACTTGTGAGCCATGGACTGCTCGATGGCGCAATCATTAGCTCCTTCTGCTTGGAGCAGCAGCTGCAGTCAGATCAATCGCCCAAATGGGACGGGCTAACCGCCATGCCCCTGGGTCAGCTGGCCTTGCAGCTGGTTGCCACAACTACAGAGGTAAAGCAGGTGTTGCTGCCACGCCGGGGTGCGCTGCCGCTGCTGCATCAGGCCCTGGAGTGGCACGGCCTTGGGGTGGCGCAGCAGCCAGAGGCCTGCCAGGAACCTGCCGCCTGGCTCAAGCGCGCTAGGGACCGCAAGCTGGCGATGCCGATCTGCTCTGACTTGCTGGGGGCTGACTGGCTAAAGGCCAACGCTCTAGTGCCACTAGCAGCGCAGCCACCACTGTTCGAGCAGCTATGGCTGCTGCTGCCCCGCGGTGCAGCGCATAGCAAGGCAGCACGGCTTTGCCTGCGGCTGCTAAGGGTGCGGATCAATCGGACTCAAACAATGCAGGATCTGCATTAAATGCCAGTGCTGATAAGCGTTTCGGAGGTGACGAGTTGACTGGCATTTGCAGCGAAGCGACGCAGACTGGCGCGATATGTCGTCATTGCACCGCTAACGAGATGGGGAGCGTGTCAACAGGCGAGATGGGTTTCAACTGATGGACGTTTTTTCCTTCCGAGACAGGGTTGTCGAGGACTACGGCCAGTTCAGCCGCAGCTTCACTCAGATCAAAGCCCCAGACCTCCAGGAGTTCGTGGATGGCAGTTATGGCAAGGGCGAGTACTGGCCTTCTCCGCTGATCCAGCTCAACCCCAGTTTTGTAAGCGGCGGTGCAATCAGCGAGCTGGTAGAGGCGGGGGTAGTGCACGCGGAATGCAGCCAGATCTTTCGCTGGGGCAAGGAAAGCGGGCCGGGTCAAGAGCTGCAGCTGCACCGCCACCAGCGCGATGCAATTGAGATAGCCCGTAGTGGTGGCAGTTTTGTCATCACCTCTGGCACAGGATCAGGTAAGTCACTGGGTTACATCATCCCGATCGTCAATCGGGTGCTGGAAGCCCGCGAGGCTGGCGACCAACAGAAACGCATTCGCGCCATCGTGGTCTACCCCATGAATGCGCTTTGCAATAGCCAACTTGAGGAGCTACAGAAATATCTTGGACTTGGCTATCCAGAAGGGCCGCAAGTTACTTTTGCGCGTTACACAGGGCAAGAGGGTGACGACGAACGTGAGAAAATAAAAAACAATCCGCCAGATATTTTGCTGACAAACTATGTGATGCTCGAATATATTCTTACCAGGCAGGATCCACTTGATCAAAAAGTGATTAGTGATGCCAAAGGTCTTGAGTTCTTAGTACTTGATGAGCTCCATACCTATCGTGGCCGCCAAGGAGCTGATGTGGCGCTTTTGGTACGGCGAGTGCGCCAGCGTCTGAACACCAATCTGCTCTGTATCGGCACTTCAGCCACGATGGCCTCAGAAGGCACTGCTAAGGAGCGAAATGCCACGGTGGCGCAGGTAGCCAGCAAACTCTTTGGCACCTCGATCCCAACAGATCACATTGTCACCGAAACGTTGCAGAGGGTCACTGAAGGCGAACTGCCGAACACGGAGGAGTTGAAATCAGCCCTGCAAGCTGATTACTCAGCTACAGCAACGCACGAGTGGAAAGCGGCTGACCTGCACCAGCACCCCCTAGCTCGCTGGGTTGAGCTAAAGCTGGGCTTGGAAAGAGAAGACGGCTTGGACGATGGCAAGTGGGTGCGCTGCAAGCCGCATACCTTGCAAGTTGCCAGTAAAGAGTTAGGTGATCAAACAGATCTCAACGAAGAGCAGATTCTGGCCACCTTGCGGGATTTCCTCCTCGCCGCCTATCGGGTGGAAGTCGGCCCCAACCGCCGCTTCTTTGCCTTCCGTCTGCATCAGTTCGTCTCTGCAGGCGGTGATGTCCACGCGACCCTGCAGGCTCCGGGCCAGCGCTACCTAACGCTGAAGGCCCAGAAGTATCAACCCAATGCAGGTAGGCAGTCGCTGCTCTATCCGGTGGCGTTCTGCCGCAGTTGCGGCCAGGAGTTTCACCCAGTCTGGTCCCATCTAAATAACCGTATTCCAGTTCAGATCGATCCACGTGAATTTTCTGATGAATCCAGCCTGCGGGAGCGGGACGTGGTCAACGGCTACTTCATGCCCGACGCGGAAGGGAAATACAGCATCGATGACCTAGAAGCAGCAAATTTCCCCGACGGCTGGCTGGAACCTGACAAGAACGACGAGCTAACTCTGAAACGTACTTTCAGGGAATTTGCGCCAGTTCCCTGCCGCTTTCGGTCCGATGGAGGCGCCAGCAGCGATGGCCTTCCCGGATGGTTCTTGAAAGGCAGCTTCCGCTTTTGCCCATCCTGCGGTGTCGAGCACGGGGTACGAGGCAGTGAGTTCCGCAAGCTTTGCGGTCTTAATTCCGAAGGTCGTAGCTCAGCAACCACCACTCTGAGCCTGGCGGTGCTGCGGCAGTTGTTGGGCTTCCCTGCAGATGAGATCCCCGATCAGGCCCGCAAGCTGCTGGCCTTCAGCGACAACCGTCAAGATGCCTCACTTCAAGCAGGGCATTTCAACGACTTCGTGCGTGTGTTGCAGCTGCGGGCAGGTCTAGTTGCAGCCCTCAATGCCCAGCCTGAGAAAGAGCTGAGCCTTGAAACGCTGGCCCAGGAAACCGAGAAGGCGTTGCGCCTGGAAGCGGGGGACTTCATTGCAATACCCAACGCCAAGCCGAATGTGGAGCAGAGCAATCGCCGCGCCCTGCGTGGGGTGCTGGAGTACCGGCTGATTGTTGATCTGCGCCGAGGCTGGCGGCTCACGAACCCGAACCTCGAGCAGCTGCGGCTGCTTGAGGTTGACTACGCGAACCTGGTTAATTGCGCTGAGGATCAGTCCGACTGGGGCCAGCGGCACCCGCTCTTGGCCCAAGCCAGCAGTGAAGAACGCTTCCTGATCTGCCATCGCTTACTGGAAGAGCTGAGGCAGAGACTCGCCGTTGATTGCGATGCCCTGGTTCAAGAAGAATTTGAGCGCCGCAGGAAGGCTGCCTCTGATCTGGAGGAGGTGTGGAGCATTGGTAGCGATGAGAAGCCTGAGCTGGCTCGCAGCGTGGTGACAAGCCCTGTTCCCCAGGAGCTCAAAAACCGAGGCGTGGAGGGCTTATCACTGCGAGGGGAGTTTGGTCGCTGGCTGAAGTCTCGGGAGCGCTGGCGCTCTGTAGATGATCTTTATCGAACCTTCAAGTGGAAGGACGAGCTCTATCAAGAAGTGTTGGGTCACGTCCTCGAAATGCTCACCTCTTGGGGGTTGGTAAAACCGGTTGAGGTGCGCCTGGGCCGCAAAGCCAGCGAGATGATCCAGGGATGGCGATTGAACAGCACAGCACTGCGCTGGACGCTGGTGGGGGCGGACTGCGAACCCCAAGACCGGTACGCCACGCTCTTGGAGAGAGCTCGCCAAAACAGCGGCCGCCGCGGTCCCGTAAATCCCTACTTCCGCCGCCTCTACGGAGACCTTGCCGCACTAATAGCAACCGAGGGTCGTCCTTTCCTGCAGACCCTGCTTGCTCGTGAACATACGGCCCAGGTGGATGCGGGCGAACGGGAACGGAGGGAAGAACGCTTCCGTAGCGCTGCGTTGCGGCTGATGTATTGCTCCCCAACGATGGAGCTAGGCGTTGATATCGCCTCACTAAATACCGTCTACATGCGCAACGTGCCGCCTACACCGGCGAACTATGCCCAGCGCAGTGGCCGTGCTGGTCGCAGCGGCCAACCGGCGCTCGTGCTCAGCTACTGCGGCGCGACCTCACCCCACGACCAGTACTTCTTCTCCGATCCAGTGCGCATGGTGGCAGGTGCCGTAAGTGCGCCAACACTGGAACTCGCCAATGAGGAACTACTCAAGGCCCACTTCCGGGCTCTATGGCTGGCGGCCACCCGCCAGCGTCTACCCGGCAAGGTGAAGGAACTGGTTGATATCAGCGCAGCGGGGCGTCCAGTCCAGCCTGAACTGATGGAGGCGCTATCCAAAGATGAGGCCTACCGCACTGCTCAAGCCGATTGCCAGGCGATTGTCGACGACCTGCTGGACAAGAAGTGGCTTGGGGCAACCCCGCCAACCTGGCTAACGGGCAGTTGGCTCGAATCACTGACCCGTGGCGCTGCTCTTGATTTTGATGCTGCGCTCAAGCGTTGGCGCGAGCTGCTGGAGGCTGTCGATAGCCAAATTAACCAAGCATCTAAAGATCTTGGCAATCACGCACTAAGTGAGCGTGATCGCCAAGCCGCTGATCAGCGCTTGCGGTCTGCTCGAATGCAGCAGCAGTTGTTGCTCGCAGACAAGCCAGGCAGCCGCAACAACAACAACGACTTCAGCACCTACCGCTACCTGGCCAGCCAGGGCTTCATGCCGGGATACAACTTTCCGCGCCTGCCACTGATGGCCTATATCCCAGGTTCACGGGATCAGGTTGGCGGTGGTAGCTATATAACAAGGGCGCGATTTGTCGGCATTAGTGAGTTCGGCCCCCACTCATTGATATACCACGAGGGCAACACTTACAAGGTGAAGGGTGCTCTGCTCGGCTTGCAGGACAACGCCGTTGCAACTGGTACAGCAACGCTCGCCACACAGGATGCGCTGGTGTGCGGCGCCTGCGGCCATGCCCATCTGGGGGATTCTGCAGAGCTTGAGTTGTGCTGTCACTGCGGTACGCCACTAAAACTGCACCCTGATGGCAAAGCGGTACGCATCCCGAAGCTTTATCAGATCGAGCAGGTCACTACCAAGCGTGCCGATCGGATCACCTCCGATGACGAGGAGCGCCAGCGGCTCGGCTACGAACTGATCACCACCTACGAATTTCCCAAAGAAAACGGCGTGGTGAAGGTGGGTAAGGCCCAGGTGACGTGCGATGGCCAGCCGTTGCTTGAGCTCAGCTATGCCCCCGCAACCCAGATCAGCCGCGTAAACCTGGGCTGGCGCCGGCGTGAAAACAAAAACGACATGGGTTTTCCAATCCACCCGATTAACGGGCAATGGGGAGGAGAGAAGGACCTGCGCGGAGATGCCGCTGACGAAGACGGCCCAGAGGTGGGCTTTGTGAAAATCACGCCTTATGTACAAGACCGCAAGAACGCTCTGCTGATGCGCTTCCTGGGTGACTGGCAGCCGCAGCAGCTGGTGAGCGTCAAAAGCGCGATCAAGCGGGGCATCGAGGTGACGTTCCAGCTAGATGGCAGCGAAATAGCAGCTGAGTTGATGCCAAATGAAGAGTCAGCCACTGCACTGCTTCTTTACGAATCCGCAGAAGGTGGTGCTGGAGCCTTAAGCAGGCTTGTTGAGAGTCCCACCGCCCTACAGGCTGTGGCTCGAACCGCGCTCGAGATTTGTCACTGGCGCTGGGACGGTGAAATGCCGGTATTAGAAGGCCAGCTGATCAATGCCGATCCTGAATGCGAAGCAGGTTGCTACCGCTGTTTGCTTGGTTACCACAACCAGCGCGATCACGATGTGATCGATCGCCAGCTGCCTGAACTCAAGCAGTGGCTCCTGGATCTGGCTCGGGCTGAGCTGATCGGACAAGGAGGTATGGATGGCCGAAGCGCGATTCTCGAACGTCTGCAGGCGTTGGCTGGCAGCTCCCTAGAACGGCTTTGGCTCGACACGATTTATCGACATGGCCACAACCTGCCAGATAACGCCCAACAGGAGGTAGCAGGTCACTACGTGACGCCCGATTTCACCTACAAGCAGGCCTGCGCCGTGGTGTTCATTGATGGTCCCCATCACGAACAGCCATTGCAACAGCGGCTGGACCAACAAAAACGCCAGGCCCTCACCGATGCCGGGATCACGGTGGTCGTATTCACCCAAGACACCATTAGCTGGCCGGTTGTGCTCAGTGAATACAGCTGGCTGTTTGGAGAGGGGCGGCAATCACTTAGTGCCAGTCCTAAAGAATCAAGTACTTCCTCCACATCAACTTCAGAATCTCCAAGCAGCTTGGGTGAAGCCTTAGATCAAGTATTCAAACAACACGGTGAGTTGCTCGGTGGTGGGCAATGACATCTACCCCAACCCAAACTCCATTGACTGACATCCCCTCTCCAGGCGCGATTGTCAAGGTGCGTGGACGCGAATGGATTGCCCTGCCCCAGAGCAGCACTGAAAAGCAAGAGCAGGTGCTCAAGCTGCGGCCCCTGGGTGGTGGTGACCAGACGATTGCCACCCTGTATTGGCCGCTGGAGGGAGCAGCCGTGAAGCCCGCCAGCTTCGATCCCCCAGATCCTGCTTTGAGCGGCTCCCAGAGTTCGGCCTTGTTACTGCGCGATGCCCTACTGCTCAAGCTCCGAGCTGGAGCGGGTCCGTTCCGCAGCCTGGGCAATGTGGCCCTGGAGCCCCGGCCTTATCAGCTAGTGCCGCTGTTGATGGCGCTCAAGCAACCAGTAACGCGGGTTCTGATCGCTGATGAGGTAGGCCTTGGCAAAACAGTGGAAGCGCTCCTGATTGCTCGGGAACTGCTTGATCGCGGTGAGATCCGCAAGGTCACGGTGATCTGCCCTCCCCACCTTTGTGAGAAGTGGCGGGCAGACATGATCGGTCAGTTCAATCTCGCAGCCGAAGTGGTGCGGCCGGGCACGGCCCAGAAACTGGAACGGGAGTCAGCGGGCAAGTCGATCTTTGATGTAATCCCCTTCACGGTGGTCAGCCTTGATTGGATCAAGAGCGACCACAACCGCGAGGGCTTCCTGCGCAGCTGCGGCGAATTCGTGATCGTGGATGAAGCCCACACTTGTGCAGCACGTAAGGGCGGCGGTCGCCAGCAGCGTTACCAGCTCCTTCGCGGTCTCTCCAGTAAGCCGGAACGCCACCTGGTGCTGCTAACGGCCACACCCCACAGCGGGGACAAGGAGGCATTCGACAACTTGCTGGGGCTACTTGATCCCAAGTTTGAAGGCCTAAGCCAGATGCCAGAGGGTGATCGCCGGCGTGGTCTTAGGGAAGAGCTCGGCAGTTATTTCGTGCAGCGCCGCCGCCAGGACCTCAAGGAGGAGTGGGGCACTAATGGTGCCGATTTCCCTGACCGTGAAACGCGTGAGTCCGAATACACCCTGGGCGGTGATTGGGGTGCTCTGTTTAACGACGTTCTTGAATACGCCCGTGAACTCGTGCGCCGCAGCGCTGGGGCTAGCAAGTTTCGCCAGCGAATGAGCTGGTGGGCAGCGCTTGCATTGCTGCGCTGCGTTAGCAGCAGCCCAGCTGCAGCATCGGCCTCACTACGCACCAAGTTGGTCAACCTGCAGGGCAGCGATGCAACTGACAGCCCAGCTGATGAGGATCAGATGGCGAAGGACCTAGAAGCCGCTGCTGCTCTGGCTGTACTTGATGGCTCGGAGGAAGAGTTCAGCGCAGAAGAGGCAGCACCTGGATCTGATCTGGCCAGGCCAGAAGACGCGGAGCACCTGCAAGACCTGATTGCCCGCGCCGATCTATTGCGCGGCAAGGCCCACGACCCCAAGCTCAAGCAACTGGTCAAAGAGCTCAAAGCCCTACTAGCGGAGGGCTTCCGCCCGGTGGTGTTCTGTCGCTTCCGGCCGACAGCCCACTACTTAGCTGAGCAGCTGACAGATGAGCTGCCTAAACGTAATCACGTGGTGATGGCGGTGACAGGTGAATTACCACCGGAGGAGCGGGTTGGACGTATTCGTGAGCTGCAGCAAGTACTTGCAGATGGCAAGGTGCCAGTGCTGGTAGCCACCGATTGTTTATCAGAGGGAATCGACCTGCAGCACACCTTTGATGCTGTGGTGCACTACGACCTCTGCTGGAACCCCACCCGCCATGAGCAACGCGAAGGCAGGGTGGATCGTTTTGGCCAGGCACGATCGGCAGTGCGGGCCCTAATGCTGCACGGCGGCAGCTCCAACCCGGTGGACGATCGAGTGCGCACGGTGATCCTGGAGAAGGAAAAAACAATCCGCAAGGAGCTGGGGGTGAGTGTGCCCATCCCCGGCAACGCCAACACAATCACCCAGGCGGTGCTCAGCAGCATCTTGGGTCCGATTGCCCAGGAGCAACAGCTGAACTTTGATCTAGGGCTCAGCACGGAAACCGCCAGCCAGCTGCAACTGGAAGCAGCGATAGATGCTGAATGGCAGAGCGCTAAAGAGAACGCCAAGGCCACACGCACGATCTTTGCCCAGCGCAGCCTCAAGCCAGAAGAAGCTCTAGGCGAGTGGGACAAGATGCGCGAATCGCTAGGCAGTGATGCAGCAATTGAAAGGCTGGTGGTGAATGCCTGCCGGCGGCTAAACCTGCCGATCGGCCCGATGGGAGCTAACAGCGGTTGCTGGGAGCTGGATCTCACTCGCTTGGAAGACAACCGCATTGCCCTGCGCGAGCGGCTGCAAAACCACGACCTCAGCGGCAAGTTGCGAGTTAGCTTCCGCTCGCCTGCCCGGGACGGCAGCCAGCTGCTCAGCCGCTCCCACCCCCTAGTGGTGGAACTGGCCGATTTCGTGGCCGAGCGGGCGCTCAGCGGACTGGAGCCCAAGCTGGCAGCCCGAGCTTCCGTTATCCGCACCAAAACGGTGCAAACACGGACCCAACTGCTGGTGCTGCGGCTGCGTCACCAGCTGCATCAGGATCGGTGGATCGGCAGTGGCTATGAATCCTTGCCTGATCTGCTGGTCGAGGAATGCCTCACCGTGCGAGTGGTGGGCGATCAAGTGGAATCATTGGAAGGATCAGCAGCTCTGGAGCTGTTGGAAGCGCCGCCCAGCGGCGATGTGGATTCGGGGCAGCGCCAGCAGTGGCTCAAGGAGGCGATTGCTGGACTGGAAGGGTTGCAGCCAGCTTTCAAGGCCCTGGCCGAGCGCCGCGCCCAGCTAGCGGAAGACGACCACCGCCGAGTGCGGGAGGCATCACTGCGGCGCGGCGAATCACTACGGATGCGCTTCAACTGCGAACCCGCCCCGGCTGTTGATGTGATCGGCGTGTTCCTCCTACTTCCTGCCCCCACCCTCTGAGTCATGTCGCGCAATACCGCCACCGTTACCTTCCAGGCCCTTGAGATAAAAGGCACCCTGCTGCCGGCATCCCTGCTGGAGGAAATCTCCAAGCTTGAGCGGCCCAAGGAGATGTTGCTTGAGCCTGGCGACTACGGCCTGAGCCGTGGAGAACGCCTGCGGGATCGCATCGATTCGGCCTGGGTACTCTCCAAGGAGCTGTGGGAGGAATACGGCAACCTCAAGGGCCGGGCAGGGCAAAGCATTGCCGGACAGCACTTCGGGATGCGGCTGCTGCGGGAGGTGTTCAGTTGGAGTGGAATCGAGGCGTGTAATGGCTGGCGCCAGGGGGAATCGAGCTATGCGATCAACTACCGGGCCTTTGCAGGGTCGGTACCTCTGATCCTGCGGGGTATTGAAGAGGGCGAACTTGACAAGGGCAGCGCTCAGTTTGGCCAGGAGGGCCGCCGACGATCACCCCATAGCTGCCTGCAGGAATGCCTCAATGCCGACGACAGCTCCAACTGGGGCGTGCTGATCAGTGGTGATCGGCTGCGGCTGCTCCACGACAACCCCTCGCTGGTGAAGCCCGCCTACCTGGCGGCGGATCTGGAGCTGCTAATCGAAGGCGAGCGCTTTGATGAATTTTCGGTGCTGTGGCTGCTGCTGCACGCCAGCCGTTTCCAGCATCCTCAAACGGGCAGCTGCGTGCTCGATAGCTGGAAGCAAAAGGCAGAAGCATCCGGTGAACGAGTGCTGGGCGCCTTACGCGGAGGTGTGCAAGCAGCCCTCCAATTCCTAGGTTCTGGCTTTCTCAACCACCCAGCCAATAGCGAACTGCGTGATGCGCTGTTCAAGCACCACACCCTTAGTAAACAGCACTTCCATGAGCAGCTGCTGCGGCTGGTGTATCGGTTCCTGTTCCTGTTCACCGCAGAGGACCGGGATCTGCTGTTTCCACGCGAGGTGGACAAGGGTGACCCGCGCCGGCGGATTTACCGCGAGGGCTACAGCGTCAGCAGGCTGCGTGAGCTGGCGATCAAACGCAGCGCCTATGAGGGCGACTACGGGGATCTGTGGGTACTGCAGCGGCTGGTGTTCCAGCAACTGAGCATCGGCAACTCCCCCCTGGGACTGCCCGGCTTGGGCGGCCTGTTCAGCCTGGAGCAATGCCCAGATCTGCAGGGCGCTGAGCTGTGGAACGGGCCATTGCTGCGGGCGATCAAGGCGATCGGCTGGTTCGACGCCGGCGGCACCTTCACGCGGGTGCGCTACCGCGACCTCAACACCGAGGAACTCGGCAGTGTGTATGAGGGTTTGCTGGAGCTGCACCCCCAACTGGAGCAGCAGGGCAGCCAGTGGCAGCTGAGCTATGGAGGCGGAGCGGGCAGCGACCGCAAAACCACCGGCAGCTACTACACGCCCGATGCCCTGGTGCAGGAACTGATCAAGAGCGCCCTAGTGCCCGTGATCGAAGACCGGCTGAGCAAGGAGGTTGGGGCGGCTGATCAGGAAAAGGCCCTGCTCAACATCAAGGTGATCGACCCCGCCTGCGGCAGCGGCCACTTCTTACTGGCCGCTGCACGGCGACTGGCAGTAGCCCTGGCACAGGTGCGCGCCGGCGACGATCAACCCAGCGAAGACGACCGTCAGCACGCCCTGCGTGATGTGGTGGCCCACTGCATCTATGCGGTGGACAAGAACCCGATGGCGGTGGAGCTCTGCAAGGTGGCGCTGTGGATCGAAGCGATTGATCCAGGCAAGCCGCTGAGTTTCCTCGATGCCCACATCCAGTGCGGCGATTCGTTGGTGGGTGTGTTCGACCCGAAGGTGCTGGTGGAGGGCATCCCCGATGAGGCCTACAAGCAGCTGACGGGTGACGACAAAACGGTGTGCTCCAGCCTGAAGAAGGAGAACGCGGCAGCCCGCAAAAACAACAGCCGCCGCGGCTCCAACCGCGGTATTCAGGGCAGTTTTGATCTCAGTGGAGCTAAGCCACGCAGCCGTAGCCAAGAAGCGCTGCAGGCGATTGAGGCAATGCCAGAGGCAACCCTGGCAGAGAGTGCTGCCAAGCAAGCTGCCTATGCGAACTGGCTCGGGCAGAGCGGTCAGGATCCAGAAGCACTGGCGGCAGATCTTTTCACCGCCGCGTTCTTTCTCGCCAAAACCAGTGGCTCACGCGCCACGGTGCCGACGACAGAGCATCTGCTGAGGCTCTTGGGCGGACAGCCTGTTGAAGAAGCTATGGAAGAGGCCGTTGCGCATGCTTCCCAGAGCTTCCGCTTTTTCCATTGGCACCTGCGCTTTGGCGAGGTGATGGCCCGAGGCGGGTTTGATTGCGTGCTTGGCAATCCTCCCTGGGAGACGATTAGTCCAAACATCAAGGAATGGTTCTCCACATATGATCAGACAATCAAGTCAAGTTCTCCGATCGAGCAGGAACAAATACAGAAGCGCCTTCTCGAGAACTTGGCAATCAGAAAGTCCTGGGATTCCTACTGCGACTTTCTCTCTAGGCTTGGTGAATTCATAAAAGAGTCTGGCCGGTTCAGCCTTTTCCCGCCCGGGAACTTAGGCAAAGGTAACATGAATCTCTACCGCTTCTTTACCGAGCTTGCTACTAAGCTTTCTACTCGGCATGCAACTGTAGTCGGCCTAATCATCCCCGACCACCTCTACCTGGGGGCAAGTGCATATTCAATTCGCAAGGAGCTCATAGAAAAGAGAGGGAAGCTATACCTAAGGGCCTTTGAAAACTCTGGGGGGGTCTGGTTTCCCACTATACATCGGAGCACCAGGTTTTGCCTTTTCACGTCTGTAATGGCCGCTCCAGAAGAGTCCCTGAATGCCGCTTTTGGTCTTAGAACTCTCAAGTCAATTCCCGCCAATGCGAGGGGAATTGATATTCCCACATGGATGTGCAATGAGTTTGGCGGTTCAGCCTTCACCATACCCGAAGTGATGTCTGAATACGAAGTAGAAATAATCCAGGCCATCCACAGCGCTTATACTTCGTTTCAGTCTTCATATCAACATTTTTCGGCGAGCAGAAGGCCATATAGCCAAGAACTAAATACAGGATCAAACAAGCTGTCTCTAAATGACACCAAGGCTGGCTTGCCAGTCATAGAAGGAAGAATGATAACCAATTACGACTACCGAACAAAGATCTACAATTCAGGCAAGGGAAGAAGCTCTGTCTGGATTGAAGCTGAATTCAGCTCAGCGGAAAAAGCGCTCTCGCCACAGTGGTACATCACACCAGAGCATTTAAACCAAGATAGCATTGACAGAATAGCCAGGTTTAGAATTGGGTTCTGCGATGTCGCAAACTCAACCAATCAACGCTCTTTGACAGCAGCATTAATACCTCCTGGATGCATCTGTGGCCACAAGGTTCCCACTATCAGCATTCCCGAGCAAGGTCCTGCCAGCATGATGCTTACGCTGGGAATATGCAACTCACTCATTACTGACTTTTTAGTTAAGAAGAAAGTGTCATTAACTCTATCTTTCACAATTATGGACAGCTTGCCGATTCCCATCAAGCACCCTAGCAGTCCTGCGGAACAGCATCTGACGGTGAAAGCAGCCTCTTTGATGCTGGTTGGCGAGGAGATGGCTCCATTTGCTACCTCGTTTGCATCTGAGATTGAATCCTGGCCGTGTAGTGAAGAATTTAGGCCCGAGGAAGATGTAAACAAGCGACTAAAGCTTGCGGCCGAGATCGATGCAATCTATGCCTTCAATATCCTGAGGCTCAGCCGAGCTCAACTTGGGTTTATCCTTAAACCGAAAGATATAACCGAAGAATGCTCAGGTTATGAGCCATTCGGGGCTCTAGAACGAGCGGAAATTCGCCGATTTGGGGAGTATCGCACTCAGCGCCTTGTTCTGGAAGCTTGGGATCGGCTGTTTGGAGGCTGAGTGGTGCCTGATTCTTCCCTGACTGATTTCTGGGTCAAAGGATATGAACGCCTCGTCAAGCGGGGATGGTTTTCATCGCTCACGGTATTGGCCTATAGCGAACGAAGCGATGTCCTTGCCGTTGATGGGGGTGGCGGCCGGATCCTTCTAGTAAATCTTCAGACTCTCGAAGCACTTGAACCTAAGAAGCTTGAGTCTGGGATTCGCAATCTGTGCTTCGCAGATTCAGGGCAGCTGTTTGCTGGACTGGACAATGGCAGCGTCGTTTCTCTTTCTGCGCAAGGGCTGCAGCTCCTGTCTGCAAAGGTCAGTCGCAAAGCGATCACGTCGGTTCTCTGGTCAGCGGACTACGGGCTACTTGTGGCCGCAGAGGATCGTCGACTCCGTCGCCTGGCTCCTGAAATCCTTGAGGAAATCTCTACCTCAGAAAAACTGCGGTGGGTTGGTCACGACCTGGAACTCCTTGAACCCGATCAACAGTTGATCGCAGCTGGCAGTGACAACAACCTTCACCTGGTCGACCCTCAACTCCTGGCCCCGTTGCTGGTGATCCACGCGGGCACAGCTCGTCAGACCCACAACAGTTCAGGACATGGACATCTGGTTGCAGCTGCTCAAGATGGCACAGTCACCATCCTCAATGCCGGCACGCACAGCCAACGCAGCGTGCTGCCGATTGCCAATGATGAGCTCGCTGGTGTTCAGATCTCGGATAGAGAACCTGCCTTGTTTCTCGCTGATCAGCAGGGCGTGGTTCAGGAGTGGGATCTCCGGACTTTAGAACCCATATCGGCACTACAGGTCGATGGAAACACCAAGGCGCTGACAGTCAGCGGATCCGGTGATGTTCTGGCTGTTTGCACAGATCACTCGGTGCAGGTGTTCTTGCGTGCTTCGCAGCTCACAGAGTTGGCTTGTTACCAACAAGAACTGGCCAGGCGCCAGTCCCTCCTGAGTGTGATCGAACAGTTTTTCCGTCGGCTGCTTGGCCGTCCCCTTCCTGCACTCCCTCCGCCGCCAGAGCTTCCATCGGCCCTGGCCCAAGCCGCCCTGAACACCGATCCACAGATCCGTGAAATCGAGCGAACCACCTCAGAAGCCTTGGTCCAGGCCTACCGCGGTATCGCTGCGACCGCACGCCAGGTCGACTGGAAAGCGGTGGGGAAGGCCATCGATCAACAGCAACGCCATCAGCTCGAGGCCCAGCGACTTGAACTGCGGCGGCTGAGAGAGGAGAGGCTCAGCAAAGCCCTCGAGGAAGCGCAGCGTCGCCGTCTGTTTCGTCAACAACAACTGGAAGCACGCGAGCTCGCCATCAGAAAAGAGAAGGCTGCACAGCGCTCCAAAAAGTTCTGGGAGGGCGTCGGCCGACTGGTGGGAAACATGGCCTCCAGCGCCGCCAGCTCAGCGGCGACGGGTACCTGGGTTAACTCCTACACCCGTCGAGACGGAACCCGGGTGCGCGGGTATCGGAGGAGGTAGCCATGCCCATCGTCTCCTTACCTGCACGAGCTGCCATTCATCAAGCGGTTGCAGCTCTCTATACCGAGGGAGCCCTGCATCTCAACGGCGACACGGTGTTCCTCACCTTCGCCGATATCCCCGCCATGGATGTGTTGGCGTTCCTCGGCGCCTGGGGGCTGATGGCCAGGAGCCATGGGAGCACCATCAAGTTGCGCGGCGAGGCAAAAACACTCTCAGCCCTCCAGCTGCTGGGGTTCCATCAGCTCCTCGACATCTCACCATCCAGCACCAACGCCAACCCTCAGCTGGCCAAGGCACCTGCCGTTGGTGTGTTGCCCCTCACGCCGATCGCCACGGAAGAGCAGCAGTTCCAGGCCGTTGATGCCATCTGCGCCATCGCCTTGGCCGCCGTCGACAACGCTGCCGCCTTCATCCCAGCGCTCGAGTGGCTGGCCAACGAAATCCTCGGCAACATCCTGACCCACGCAGCCGCTGAAACGCCCGGCGTGGTCTGCGCCCAATACCGCGCCAAGCAGCAGCGCTTCGACATCGGCATCTGCGACATGGGTCGCGGACTGCTCGGCTCTCTGCAACCCGCCTTCCCCGAGGTGCGCAGCTACGGCCAAGCGATCGACCGGGCGATCGAGCGCGGTGTCACCCGCGATCCCGCTATCGGGCAGGGCAACGGCATGGCCGGCTCCTACGAGATCGTGCGCCTAAACGGCGGCACCTATCAGATCTGGACCGGGGATGTGGTCTTTGAGCTGAACAAGGGGCGGCGCAGACCCCAGTTCCAATCGATGCCAGCGGTGTTCGGCACCGGTGTGATGTTCTCGCTCGACACCAGCAGACCCGTCGACCTCGCCAGCACTTGGATCGCCTCCGCCACCGGCGCCGAGTGCCTCTTCCTCAACACCCAAACCGAAGCCGCCAGCGACAGCGGCCTCAATGTGGCTGCTGAATGCCTCCACACCGGAGGCCGCGCACCCGCCAAACGGCTGCGGCGGAAGATCCAGGGCCTTCTGCCCGCCATGGATGGCGAGCCCCTGATCCTGGATTTCTCCGGCGTTAAATCCGCTGCCAGCAGCTTTCTCGACGAGCTCCTTGGCCGCCTCGCCGCAGAAGACCCGCGCGGCCAGGCGATCTTCGACGGGCCCGTGCGCATCCAGGGCATGAACCACACCGTGCAGGCTATGGCCAACGTGGTGGTGGCGCAGCGGTTGGGGCAGACAAGGCCTTAGTGATCTGGCTCCTGTGGATGCGAGCCGCGCAAGCAATGAGCCTCCGTCGAAAGAGTCAGCAGCTATTGCGTTAACCACCGCTCAAGTTGAAGATTAGATTGGACTTCTAGAAGATCAGAAACTCTGGCATCTTTGCGTGCCATCTGATCAGCAGAGCATCGAAAGAAGGCTTCATCGCCATCGATGCTCTCCAGCTTTAGTTGAGCATCACCCATTGAATCCACCAGCCGCAGATGGCGACATCGGCTTCTGGCTTCCCTCAGGAATTCAGGCAACCAGAGCAGCACCCGATGCAACTTCAATGCCTGGTCCTCATGGTCTGAATAAACCCCTCCGTAGGGAATCCGCAAGTAGACGCGACACCAGGACTCCACCCTCTGCACATAGAAGGCGTGACTTTGCATGCCATGCCCCCAGAAGCCGATGGCGAAGTGTCCCTCGGGTGCGTCCCGCAGAAAATCCTCCACATCGGGCTGCACCCGGTAGGGATGCTCAAGGGCAGCTGCAGTGCCAAACAGCAGTTGCCCCAGCCACAGCAACTCCAGATCAGCAGGAATTAGTCCCAGGGGCATCGGCTCACCGATTCGCTCGGCGTAGTGGGCCACCAGACCAGCCGTTGTTGGCGGAGGGATCGCCCTGTTGCGCGGTGCCATCAGGCTTCCTCGCCGTTGAGATCTAGAACAGTCCAGGTGGTGCTGCTCACCGGCCCGCAGGCGACGCCGCAGGTGGTGATCTCAAAGGCCACCCAGTTCGGTTTGTCCACGCTCTTTAGGAAAGCCACCACGTCGACCCCGTCCTCGAGCGCGTCCTGAATGGCGACATGGGCAGCCCACTGGGGCTGCAGTTCGTCGCACAGAAGTTCAGGTTCATCCGGCACCTCATGGCACCAGAAGCCACGCACCGTTGGGGCGTTTGGTTCTCCCGTGTCCTTGAACACCGGCTGCCCCGTGGCCGGGCAGAAAAAGTTCCAGTCGTCGCGTTCCAGTTGGATCAGTTGCATGGCCTTGGTGGCGTGTTTGTGCCACTGTTGCCCCAAAGCCTGTCTTTGCGGCATCAAGCCGTGCGAAAGACCAGGATGGGTGACGTCTCCATGACCATGATGACGGCAGCAGACCCCAGCCCTTCCCCTGACATCGCCGCTGCATCTGCAGCCCGCACCATCGCGCTGCAGATGCTCGAGGAGCGTGGCCGTGGTGCGGTGCTCGTGGGCGTGGCTCGCGTAGATGCAGCCCTGGAGCATCTGCTGCAGGCGGTGATGACCCCGTCAAGCGCTAAAAGCGACGGCCTGTTCCTTCCGGAGCGACCTCTTGGATCGATCGGCGCCAAGGTTGCCCTGGCCAGCCGGCTTGGCTTGATCGATGGACCGGTGGAGCGGGCCCTGAACGTGCTGCGCAAGTTGCGCAACGCCTTCGCCCATTCAGCGGATTCAGCCTCGCTGGGGGATCCAGCCCATAGCTCGCGCCTGGGCGAGGTTTATCCAGACGCGCGAGCCAACCCGCTTTGGACACCCCTGGAAACGGTCTTGGCCGCACAGCCGCCCTCTGCCCATGGGCCGCTGGAACCGGACTTGCGCGATTACATCCTGCTGATCACGATCCTGGTGGCTTTTCTGGAGGCCACGGCCCAGCAGCTCACGCCGATCCAACCGGCAGTGGTGATGCGCTTCTCAGGCGTCAGCCGGGCGACAAGTTCATGATTGAGTCCTGATCGTTTTGATGCATTGCCCGGCCTTATCAAAGCAGCCTTGAATTCAAAAGAGGATTTCTCTGAGCACGGCCAAGCTCCCTTTTGGCCCAGTCAAAAGATAGGGGGCAAACCTCGATGGAAGTGATTTCGCAAAAGTCGACATGCCCCATCTCATTTAGTCTTGCAGAGGGAAGCCGTGTTTAGCCGACCAACCTCAGGGGCAAGTTCATGACACTTCCAGAGCACGGAACGATCACCTGCAGGGCATGTTTCAACGGACTGGAAGGAATTAGCTGCTCTCCGGCGCCCAAGTGGAAAATGGTCAATGATCCGGGCGCATGGGGAAGTGCTAATCCAACATATCTAGTGCTTGGTTTCTCGAAAGGTTTCACGCAAGCGGATGCATTTAAAAACAAGCCCTTTGAGCAGATCGCCTTCGGCGGAATGCGCCCGCGACTCACTGCCGCTTTGCGCTCTGTTGGCATCTTGAATGAAGGCGAGGATGTGAACTCAATGATTGCTGACCCACATTCAAGAATTGCCTTCGGCTCTCTTGTGCGTTGCAGTGTCTCCCGAATCGATGAGAAAGCATCTCGCTCCAAGGGTCATTCCATTTACTCCTGCACAGGCTCGATAATCGCCAAATCCTTTCGTGAGATTCCAGACATTCTTGAGAATTGTTCACGAATATTCCTCCTGAATCTCCCAACATCAGTACGGGCTGTCCTGTTTCTTGGGAATCAGGATTCATATGTAAGAGGCTGTCAGTCATTACTTCTAAAACTGTTTCCAGATTCCTTTTCAAAAGTGAATCAAGTTGCTGCGGATGCAGACAGCCGGCGCTGGGTGCATCTTGCCCATCCGTCTGGCCTGAATGGCCACTTCAATACATGGCTAACGAGAAATCAAGGCAGTGGGCAAAAACGGCTCTTGGCCCAAGAAGCGCTCGCTGACATTGCAAAAAGTTCTACTGCCTAGTCTCCAACCAGCCGCGTTGTGAGGCCAGGGCAGTCGCCTCCTGACCGCCTCGATGCAGCGCTTGGCGTGGCATCGCTTTGTGTATGCGGGCGGGGGGATGGCTTGCCACCAGGCCGTCAAACACCCACCTGAATCCCTCGTCCAGTCCTCGCGCTGCGTCAAGGATCTAGCCATGCGCCCCGGTGGGGCGTCCTTGTCACCTCGCTGCGGCTGGCCGTTGGGGGTGGGGTTCTCTGCCGTCCCCAGATGGCTGCCCCGCTTTCCCGCTCTGCCCTCCGTGCCCGCGATGCCCTGGTGCTCGAGCACCTCTCTCTGGCAGATGCCGTTGCCTCAGCTGTAGCCCGCCGCTTCTTCCCTTTGATTGAGCGGGAGGATCTGATCCAGGTGGCCAGGGAAGCCCTGCTTCGTTCAGTGCTGCGCTGCAAAGCAGGTGAGCCGGCAGAGCCCTATCTGCGCCGCTGCATCTCAGGTGCTTTGCAGCATCACCTGCGCGATCGGGTGCGGCTGGTGCGCATTCCACGCCGGCTGCATGAGCAGGGTCAGTGCCCACTGGGTCATATCAGCCTTGATGGCCACGCCGCTGGCGAGCCGTGCCTGCTCGATCAGCTGGCCAGCCCCGAGCAAGAAGCAGCCAGGCCCGCTGATGATCTAGCGCTGGAGCAGCTAGTAGATCGGCTGCCTGCAGCTCAAGCCACTGCCCTGCGGCTCACTGTCCTTGAGGGCCTCTCGCTCCGGCAGGCGGCAGAGCAGCTGCAAATCAGCGCCATGTCGGTGCAGCGGGCCCAAAAGAAGGCCCTTGAGGCTCTGCGGCAGCAGCTGGCAGGCGGGGGCTGAGGCCTATTGATCTATTGCAGCCAGGGCCGTTCAGCGCAGCGGACCTGGCAGGCGGCGGATCGGCCGCACCTGCGGCTTGAGTGGCGGTGGGATCTGCAGTTGCTGGTCGACCCAGTGGGCAGCAAGGGCTGCCAGCAGGCTGCCTGTGTCGCCGTGGATGCGGAGCATGGCGTTGGCTGAAAGTGCTGCCCACCAGCCTGATTGGGCCGGCCCGCTCCGCCAGCGCATAAGGCGACAGTGCCGCGCAACCAATGGCACAACCGCGGGCATCAATGGCACCAGCGAAAGCTCCGGGAACGCATTTCAGTCCTCGCTGCTGCCTGGCGACTCGAGATCGGCGCCATGTCGGTGTCGCAGCGTGAGGTGCGCCAAGCGGCTTTCAGGCGACATCGAAAACTGAGCCAGAGGCGACACGAAAACTGAGCCACCTGGCGGACCATCCATCGACCAATCCACCTGCGGTTGTCCTTGTTCCGCTCGCGCCGGAGCGGGCTGCGGCTTGGCAGCCAATCGCCTGTGGGTTTCTACGGTGCAGCGATGGCCCAAGACCTCAAGCACCCCGCCACCGGCGATTTGATTGTGTTGGCAGCTGATGAGAAGCTTTGGCGGATCGGCTGGCCTGGCAATCCAGTGCTGGTGGTAACCAAGAGCGGACCAGACGGCAGCGCCCTCTACCGGCTGGCTGACCCCAAATGCAAAACCTGGAACAAGGTTGGGGATATGAAGCTGGTTCCCTGGCCAGAAGCCGCCAGCTGAGCCAATCCAACCCAAGCCACCCCACCAGGAGTAGAACGGCTGTACTGCTGCTATCGCTGGTTTGATGTTGGCCGACCTGCCTATTGGCGAGCCTGTGCCCTTCTGCCCGGGCTCGTTGGGTGAGGGCTTGGATCTCCATGCCGCCCTGATCCCCAACCCGGTCTGCACCTTTTACATGCGGGCCAGCGGCAATGGCATGCGCCAGCACGGCATCAACGACGGCGACCTGATGGTGATCGACCGCAGTGTGGAACCCTGCTCCGGTCATGTCGTCGTCGTTGCCCACCAGGGCAGCTTCTTGATGCGGCCGCTGCTGCGTCAGGGGGAGCAGTGGTTACTTGAACCGGTGCGGCCAGGAGAGGCAGCAATCCCTTTGGACCTAGAGGTCTTTGATCGCTCAGGACTCTTTGGCGTAGTGGTCCATGCGGTGCATCACCTTGGCAAGCCACGACGCTTACGCAAGATCTGATCGCTCCTGCCTTGACCTGACCTGCGTAGAAGGCTGGCCCTAGCTGGGTCGGCTTCCGGTGGGGCTTACTCCGGGTCCTCTCCATTGTGCTTCCTTCCTGCGTCAGTACGCCTCTGGGATCGGTCCCATCGCTGCGCCACACCTGGCGCCGAATCCCATGGCCACCTATTCCGCCCAGTCCAAGTTCTGCCGGCCAGAAGAAGATCCCTTCCTGCTACTTGATCGCGCCTCGCGCTCCATCGAGCAGCTGCTGCGGCGCGATCTGCCGCTGCGCCGCACCTGGAGCGAGCAGCCCTATGGAGAAGAGGAAATCACCCTTCTAGAAGAGGAGGTGCTGCCAGCCATCGCTCAGTGCCTGGCCCGAATCGATGCCATCGATTCAGCCCTTAGCGCAGCTGGAGAAGAGCTCTATCGCCAAGAGGTATTGGCAGCAGCTCAGAAGCGCCGGGTTCTGCTCCCTGGGGAGGTGGCGCTTATCTGAGCTCATGCAGGCCGCCATATCGGCGGCCTGCTCTATCTCTTTTCCCGCCAAGTGCACCTAACGGTGCTGGTCTGCCTAACGCAACTCTTGGTGCTGGGCTGCGGGGGGGGGCGCACCTAGCGGTGCGACAGAGCCTGGAGGAGAAGGGTTTGGTACGCGCAGGGAACTTCAGTGTGCGCAGGTGGCGCAAGGGCTACGCGAGCGGCTAACGCCGCCCTTGCCCTCACCGGCGCGGTCACTTCCAGTCCTTTGCGCCCTATCCAATGGCCGCATCACCAAAGTCACGCAGTAAGAGCTCAGCTCCTTCGCCAGAAGAAGCGCTGGTTCGTGATCTCATCGAGCTCCTAGAAGCTGGCAGCACGCCATGGCGCAAGCCCTGGGATTGCCACACCAGCGGTGTTCACATCAATCTGCTCACACGCCGTGCCTACCGCGGCAGCAATCCAATCCTTTTGGAGCTCGGTATGGCCATGCGTGGCGCTGAGCTGCCCTTCTGGTGCGGCTTTGGGGAGGCCAAGAAGTTGGGCATCTTCCCCCGCAAAGGCTCAAAGTCCGTCCGCATCCTGCGGCCGCAGCTGCACTCCAGCGAGAAGGAGGCGTCCAATGGCGAGAAGGTGCTCCACAGCTGGGCCAGCTACCGCCCCGTGCCGGTATTCAATGCCGGCGATCTCGAGGGTGATGCCTTGGCTGGCTTGATCGCCGCACGGATGCCAGCCCCAGAGGGGCGAGCCACAGAAGCCCGGCCAGCGATTGAGCCGATCGCCCGCGCCGAGCAAATTCTCTCTGCTTGGCCGGTGCCAGCTAGCTGGGGTGGTGAGCGGGCCTTTTATTCCACCAGCTCCGATCGCATTCAGCTGCCGCTGCGCGAAAGCTTCCACGGGGCTGCAGCGCTCTATGCCACCTGGGGCCACGAGGCCATTCACTCCACTGGCCACGCGTCGCGGCTTAAGCGGGATCAATCCGGCGCCTTTGGCTCCAGCAGCTATGCCCGCGAGGAGCTTGTGGCAGAGCTGGGCAGCGTTCTGCTGGGGCAGAGGCTGCAGATCGGCTGTGAGCTCACCAATCACGCCGCCTATCTCCAGAGCTGGATATCAGTGCTGCGCCAATCCCCCAAGGTGTTGCTGCAGGTGATCAGCGCAGCCCGGCAGGCGGTGGATCTGATCTGCCCAGAGCCAGAAGCTCCAGATGCTGCCTTGGTTGAGCATGAGCTCAGCCTCTCTGCTGAGCGCACCTAGCGGTGCGTCGCCGGCTAGGCCGGCTTCATGGGGCCTTTGGCCCCTCCCCCAGCTGGGCACTCATGCGTGGCTGACACCGGGTGCCTGCAATCCAGGCCCTTTGTAATGCCAGGCAGCAGGACCGCATTCCTCGAGGTTTTCTCACCGCTCCCCTTCTGCGTAGAGGCAGCACTCAGCTCCTCTTGCTTTGGTTGATCCCGGCACTAGCAGCCGGCAGGCGGACAGAACCAGCACCGTTGGCTTTGGGCACTGCTGGTAATTCGTCGAGCACCCCTTGCAGGTTGCCCTCACTTGCTCGCAGCAGGAAAGGGCTACGCAAGTGGCTACGCCACCCTTGCCTGCTGCTGCGCCGTGGGGCGTCACCTGGGGGTTCCTCGCCAAAATTTCCATGGCAGCTCCACAAGGCCCCGTCTGCAATATCCGCCTGCTAATCGTCCATCGCTATGCGCCCGGTATCAAAAAGAGCGGCGCTCAGCCCTGCACCGTTGAGCACTTCGGGAGGCGCGGTAAGCCGGTTAAGAAGATGCGGCTGATCCCGGCTGAGAAAGCATTTGCCTTTGCACGCAAGTTCCAAGGCCTTCCCGGCGTCACCGTCTCAGTCTGCTAAGCCCCCCAGTAGGGGGCCATCGGCCCCCTACTGGGGGGCTGGATTGGTGGCAGGGGGGTAAGAAGAGTAGGAAGGAGATAAGAGCAGCGGGCTTTCTTGCTTCACCCACTCCCGCTTGGTCGGGGTTACGCGGCGCTTACGGCCGCTGAATAAACCGTGCAAACCGTGCACAAACCGGGCACTTAACCGGTGGGACAACAGCGCGCCAGGGGATTCCACCGCTCCCGCCTGGTCGGGTTCCATTGCCCCTTCTGCCTGCTTGCCAGCTGGAAGTAGAGCAGCGGCCTGCCTGCTCCAGCCGCTCGCTCCCGCTCGGGCATTCCGCATAGGCCCGTGCCCGCTGCCGCTCCGGGAGTTGCGCTGAGCAAAAGCGCCCATTCAGCACATCAGCTGGATAGAGGGGCCCATCAGCTCTGCAAAACCGCTCTCCAGTTTTCCCCGCTTCTCGGGGTGTCAGGTGCGCGTTCTTTGCATCTCAGCGATGTTCCCGCTCTCCACCACCATGCAGTCCCTCATTGATGCCTGGGAAGAAGCTCAGTCTTCCGGTCAATGGCAGGAGCCACAGCCCGAGCCCGCCTATCCAGCAGCCTGGTGGCTAATCCAGCTGGAAGAAGAGCCCCAAGAGCTTGAGCCTCCCCTGCGCTGGTCCGTCTAGCCGGCCAGCTGGCGGCCTTGGAGGCCGCCGGTTAATCCATTGGCATCAAGCAAAAACCCCCAGGCAATACCTAGGGGTCAGAAACAAAAGGCCTGGAGGTGCTTAGAAGCAGAAAGGCAGGAACTGGGTACGGCAGGCGGCGTAGCCATCCACCAGGGCGCCGAGGCCAATTTGATGGGCAATACCAAAGCCGGTGAGGCCTTCCACCACGATGCCGGTGACGATGCCAACCATGGCTGCGCGGCCGTTAAACAGTTCCACTTGCTTGAGCTGCTCCATGAGGGTCAGCTGTTCCGCGCTGTTATCAAGCGCTGAATCGTTAGAGGGAGTGTTGGTCATGGCTTTTGGTGGCGGAAAAGTTGCTGGGAAGCTGAATAGATGAGAGCTACAAGCTCAATCGGCAAGGTCCGGCTGGTTGAGAGCACCAACAATCCAGGCACCGAAAAGGAGAACTGTGATTGTGGAAATCATTCAACCCTCTTGGCCAGGTCCGTAGGCCGGCTCAGCACGTAGATCGTCATTGCCGAGAGCACGGCAGTGATCAGGGCAACGACCGAAATTGCAGCGGTGTAGTCGGTTTGCATGGCGCTCAACCCAGACCGATCTGGGAAAGGATGCCCTGGCCGGTGAGCAGCTCGGTGCCAAGACCGATCACAAAACCAAGCATTGCCAGACGGCCATTCCAGGTTTCGGCGAAAGCGACAAACCCAAAGCGAGAAGTGGACTCAGTCATGATTGTGACGAAGTGTTAAAGCCAATGTAACAGGTTATGAACATGCGATGCAAGGGGTGCCCCGCTCTGGCCTGCTCGGCTACCAGCGACGCTTTCTGTCTGCTCCCACTGACAGGAGCAGCAGCCGCCAGCCGTCACCAGCAGGGTTGATGCAGAGCGCTTTGCCGCAGTCATTGGCGCCCGCTTTGATCTCCATGACAATTGATCATTCAGACCGCAGGCATCTCGCGCTAGCAGCAGAGCTGGTTTCAGGTGAGCAGCAGTCCATGCAGCAGGACCTTGACTACCGGCTTTTGGAATCCACCTACCGTCAATCAGCTGAATACGCAGCGATGGTTCAGCGCTATCCGCTGCTGCGTAGCTGGATCAGCGCTTGCGAGTCTTCTGAGCTGGTGGGCCATCCACCATCGGTGGGCGATGAGCAACAGGCGGCATAAGTTCGCCGAGCCGCTACAGCACCAGCGACCCCAAGGCTTGAGAACTGGAGTTGTGGGAGTTCTGCCGGTGATCAAGGCGAAAGGATGACCGCCATCGGCGGCTTACCCCCCCTATCAGAGAAGGACTAGCAGTTACCCCTCGGCTGAATCCTGAGCTGCAAGCGGATCTGGCAGGCCTTGGGTGATCGCCAAGGCTCGTTTGTAGATCGCACTTGAGGTTGCGCCGGCAGCCTCCATGGCGATCCGCATGTTCTGCCAGTAATCCAGTGTTTTGGCTTGAGTCATGGGTGCTGCTCCGGTGTCAGGCGCAAGCGGCCGCTATGCCGCGGCGCCGGCCCAGAGGTTCGATCCATTCGTTCAGCACAAGCTTGTGCTGAACAAGACGACTTGGCAGGCGGCAGCCAAGGTTGATCTGCCCCTCGTCAACCAAGCGCCCCAACCGAATCGCCAAGGCTTCCTCGTGGCGGGCAAAGGCGCCTTGGTGGGAGGCAACCCAGGAGATCTCATGCTCCGTGATCACACCGCTAGAGATCGACTCCAGAAAGACTTCCCCGACTGTCATGAGAGCCATGTAACGACTTCGTTACATGCTGCCGCGCCCGGCCTCGCTGCGTGGCTCCCGCGGGCTCGGGGGCTGGCCAAGGCAGGCGGCTGGCTAGAGCACGCCAGTCCTTGCAGAAGCGTTGGGGCTCAGTAGTTGGAGGCTTTATCGCCTCCTTGCAGTTCCCCTGCGTTGTGGTGCTCTAGCCAGGCGTTTTGCAGGTCAGCTCTGGTGAGCCGGTAGCCCAGCTGGCGGGCGGTGCGTAGCAGCTCCTGGCGGCTATGGCACTGGCGCAGGACCTGCTGGAGTGCCGGGCTGGTTTCTGCATCAGCCACCAACCGCTCCAGATCAGACCAGCTCATCCACTCAAAGCAGAGATGGGTTCAAGCTCGCGTGAACTGGTGCCTGCTGCCAGGTTCCCTGCGGCACATTGCGGCGCATTGATGCCTTGGCGGAGCGTTGCGATCGCAGGAGCGATCTGCTGAGAGCACAACAAGCCAGTAGCAAGGCCTCAGGTCGCAGCCTTGAGGGCAGCCACCTCTGCCTTGAGGGACTGCAGCTCATCTAAAAGCGCGTTTACGAGCTTGTCGATATAGCCCTTATTGGTCAGGTCACTGGCCGCAACTGGCGGGCTAGCTGCTGCAGGACAAGAGCCAAAGGTCACCTGGCCGCTGCTGTCCTCAATTCGCCAGGCCGATCTAGAAGACGGCAACTGGCAGCGAAAGAAGGTCCCGTCGTAGTACAGGTAAACGTCACGGCCATTGAAGGTTGAAACGCCGCCGCTGTTGGCCCAGCGCAGCGGGCCGTTCATCACATCGCCAGCCTTATTGACGTAGGTGGTTGCCATCGCAGCGCTGAGCACGCCGTCGGCGGTGATGCTCAGCCCAGCACCCACCTTGATGCCGCCCAACACCGTGACCGTCGCTACGGGCAGGACGTAAAGGGAGGAGGGCACAAACAACTTGGCGTCAGTGCCCAACCTGGCGCTGTTGCCGGCATCAGCCGACACCGCGCTCGGGCCAGCCGGGCCCTGCAGGTTGGCAGCAAGCGACCAGGCCACCGCTCAGCTCAGCGTGTACACATTCCCGCTGTCCTTATCCAGGTACAGGTCACCTGGAATAGAGCCAGGGATATCTTCCGCAGGAGCGCCGCTGCCGTTGAACCAGCCCGTACCGCGCATGCCCTGGACGCCAGCTGGTCCTTCTACTCCTTGAGCGCCAGCAGGGCCTATTTCTCCTTGAATGCCAGCAACGCCCGCAGGGCCCTCAATTCCCTGTGGTCCTTGGATCGAGCCGCCATTCACCCAGCTGCTGCTGGCCGCATCCCATACCTGAAAGGAGTCATCGGCCTGCACGATGTAGGCATCGCCCTGGGCTGCACCAGCTGGCAGCTCCGTTTCTGTTGCCACCTGGCCCTTAAAGGTGATGCCCAACCCCGCAGCACCCTGGATGCCCTGCTGACCTTGAACACCATCAGGGCCAATGGGGCCCTGGATGCCAGTTTCTCCTTGTGGTCCCTGGACGCCTTGGGCGCCATCAGCGCCAGCAAGGCCCTGCACCCCTTGGGCGCCCTGAATACCTTGCTCACCCTGTGGACCTTTAAGAGAGCCACCTGCTACCCAAGCCATGGTCAAGCGGGCCAGTAGCCCGGTGTGTCAACAGCAGCTATTGCCGTATCGAACCGCTAGCCGCAGCTGCAGCCGCGTTCAGCAAGCTGACTGGACTAGAGCGACCCGTAGGGAATCTTGCGCATGGCGCGCACAGGAGAAATAAACACCTTGGGCATCCAAGAAAACAAGCCGCTATCGGTGCTCAACACATAGCAATCGCGCGTATCCCTCTCTGATGATGTCCAGTGAATTATTGGTATAAATGCTTCCGCCCCACCCCACTGAAAGGCAGGGTTTAAGCACTGGGCTGGCATGTATGGGGGGAACAGGTAGTCACGCCTTGGCACTGCATATGGGTTGATCCCATCTCCATAGGCTGGATCAGCCACGTTTGGCGTTGCTGTTGGCTTGAGATGGAAGTAGGCAATCTCCAGCTCGTAGTGCGCTGGCATGTACCAATCGTCGTAGCCGTTGATATTTAGTGCCGCGCACCACTGCGCAGCAGGGTGAACACCATTTTGGATCATCCACTCAGTGTTCGCCCAGCCGTCATGCCTGCTGCCGCAACCACCGCTTGGCCCGTAGTCCCTATAGGTCGGGTTGTATGCCTGCGGGTAAACCTCGGGCATGCCGGTATTAGAGCCGCCAGTAGCGCCCGCATCACGCGGCGCGACGATTAGGTAATGGGTGGGGTTGCCATCTGCCGTATGGCTAATCAAGCCAGCAAAGTAGCCGCCACCTATGGGTGCGCCCACCTCTGGAATAACAGGAGCAAGCGGCTCAATGCCAAGCGGCAGCCAGGTCCCCTGATTTGCCATATAGGCATGGGGAACGCCAGCAAGCACCTGGAAATCACTAGTAGCTGCAGGGCCTTGCGGCCCCGCTGCACCAGTAGGCCCCATGACGCCTTGCGCTCCTGCTGCACCAGGATTTCCTGCAGGGCCTTGCGGTCCCTGGGGCCCTTGAGCGCCTTGGCTGCCTTGCGCCCCGGGCGCTCCTTGAGAGCCCTGGGGACCTTGAGCGCCAAGGGGCCCTTGAACACCTTGCGGGCCAGCAGGGCCAGCAGCACCAGGCTCGCCCACTGCCCCTGCCACGCCAGGTGGTCCAGCAGGGCCTGGTGCTCCTACCTCTCCTTGTGCACCAGCATCACCAGCCGGCCCGGCAAGGTTGAGCGCCTCTAGCCAGCTCATTGGCTCACACCAGAAGATGTGCCGTCTTGGTTTATGGCTGAATCAAGGGAACGGGCCTCAAGGTTTGGATCCAGTTCAGCCAGTGCAATAGCGGGCGCAGAAGCCACTGCCAAAACAGCAAGGTTTCCCCAGCGTCCTTCTGCAGCTACGTAGTACTGCGGCACACCTGCATCAACGCGGAATTCGGTATTACAGGCAGTGCCAGCTGGTCCTGCTTCTCCAGTAGGGCCAGGCTCGCCAGGGGGTCCAGCTACGCCAGGGGGGTCCATCAAGGCCAGCAGGGCCAGGCTCTCCAGGGGGACCATCTATGCCAGTAGGACCCACATCACCAGCTAGGCCGGCCTCTCCAGCCGGGCCACTTTCACCAGCCGGGCCAGCTAGGCCAGCAGGACCCTGCGGACCTGCAGGGCCCACTTCACCTGCAGGACCAATATCTCCAGCCGGACCAGCAGCACCTTGTTCTCCGCTTGCTCCAGCAGCACCTGCAGGACCTTTTGGACCAACAAGGTTCAAGCTCTGGTTCCAGGGCATCAATCAGCTGCAACGTTGCCGCGCGCACCAAGCGGTGCGAATTTGCGTAGCGCACCTAGCGGTGCGACCTGCTCGCTATTGCCGATCAACCCTCCAGCACATAGAAGTTGCCGCTGAGGTTGTCCAGGTAGTAGTCACCTGGATTAGCATCACTGATCGTCAGCGGCGGTGGTCCAGCACCGTTAAACCAGCGCGTACCGCCGCCTGACGGCATGGCCCAGGTGCCATCAGCGCAAAGGAATAGGGAGCTCGAGCCATCGCTGGCTGGCACACCACCAGCACTGCTACCGCCACTCCATCGCGTCAGGCTCCACTGCTGGGTTGTGCTGCCGTCGTAGGCAGCGCCACTTAGGCCAGCGCCAGGGATCAAGGGCAGCACAGAGCCAGGCGCTGTGCCACCACCACCGCCATCGGGAGGTGGCGTGACCTCGGGCTGCCAGATCGGACAGCCCGCCAGGCTCACCAGCAGCGTTGCCGTAACACCGCTGCCGCTTAGCTCTGCTGTGATCGTGTAGTCCCTGCGGCTGATGTAGCCATGGCGCAGCCGGCCATTGCCATCGCCGCCAACTGGCCAGGGCAGGGTCTCCGTCACCCCATCACCCCAGTCCACCGTCACCGAATTGGGTGGCGTGTGGCGTGGGTTGAGCAGCATCTCAATCGGGATCAGCCCGCCCGACTCCGGGCCAGCGGGCTGCCAGCTCAGCTCCAATTCCGCAGCTGGGATTGGCGCACGGCCAAACCCCAGCTGCTCCCAGCGCTGCACCTCATTGGGCGGCACCCACACGGCCTCACCAGGACAGCCAGCAGGTGGCAGCAGGCGGATCAGCTGCGCGCTGATGCCACCACTGCTGATCGCAACGCTGGTGCGGATGGCAATGGTCATCTGCTGATCCTCGTTAAATCAGGGGGTCATCCAGCAGCAGATCTGGCAGCGGCTGCTCAGGTTGTTGTGCCAGTGCAGTGGCCTGCTCCACCAGCTCTGCTTTGGTTTGGCTGCCATCGAGCTCGACGCAATAGACGCTGGAGCAGTGCTCAAGGATCTGCGCCTTGGTCATGGCCTGATAATCAGGCGCTGCTACTGGCGCAGGGGCTGCATCTGGCTTAGGCTCAGCTGCTGGTTCGGGCTCTGGTTCCCAGTCCGCTTCTGGCACTGCTGCTGGTTCAACAGCAGGCAATGGCTGAGCTACTTCTTCTGGCTCCAAGGCGATCAGATCGGTTGGGATGACGCCAGGCAACAGCTCTTCTGGTGTCGCACCGATAGGTGCGTCTGGCAGATCCGCGCCGGGAGTAGGTGCATTCGGTAGATCTGCTGCAGCTTCTTGCAGCTGCCAGCCCAGGCTTTGCCAGCCGCCTAGGTGCACTGGCCAAATAAAGCGGTGCTCTGCTCCAGCACTGATCCGCACCATCCCCTCAGGAATGGCTGGATCACTTAGGTCATGGCGCACAGGAGTCACCATCAAGCAGGAATGGTGGCGGTAAGTCCCACGTGCATCCCCTCTGGGGTCTCGGGGCTCACCTCAGCTTTGGCAAAGCAAACCGCTGGCAGGTCCACATCGGCTAAATCAGCAGCATTGAGCTGGATGTCACGTCCACTGATGAACGCCTCCACCCGCCCGCCTTCTGCTGGTAGTGCAACGGTGGCTGCAACCACCCAGCTACCGGTTGTGCCATCACGCAGCACAGGCGCAAAGGACACCTGAATTTCAACTGCAGCAGCAGAGCCTGGATTACTTGCTACTACCGAAAAGCGTGACGCTGCATCGAGCTTGGTTGTAAGCAGCACCTCTTCTCCAGAGAGGAAGGTGCGCTCCAAGTTGCGTATGGCGCTGCGGTTGGTCCAGCCCACCAGGGTGGTCTCCGCATCAAGCAAGGGATTGCCGTTCATGGCTCAGTTAGCAGGTGTGATGTTGAAGAGGCGGCCAGCAGCGCGGCTTTGCAGCACGGCAAAGCCCACGTACCAATCGACGCGGGTGCGAAACACCGGGGCATCAGGCACCTCGCCCAGGTCCCGCACCGAAATGCCATAGCGACCCTGGAAGGGGCCCTGCAAACCGGTGACGCCTTGATCACCAAAGGTGCAGCAGTAGATCGAGCTGGTGCCGCCCGCCTCGTCGTAACCCATCACCTCAATGCCCTGGGCATCGCGGTCAACCGTGACGAGCTCGCAGTCCTGATAGCGGTGCACCGTCATGCCAAAGGAGTTGGTGCTGGTTTGATACACCCCACCACCAATGGAAGCGCGGGCCAGGGCATTGAGCTGACGGCGCATCGCCTTGCTCATCACCAGCACCTTGCTGCCGCCATAGGCATTCACCGAATCGATCAACTCATCGAGGCGATCGAAATCAAGCGGTGCACCAGGAGCAGTGCTGCCACTCCCACTACCTGCGTTGTCGATTGCCATCGCATCGCCTGGCTGCAGGCGCTTACTGAGGCCGTCAAATGCCCTGGGGTTGGCGCTGCTATCGCCATTGATCACTGTTGCTTCCAAGGTGAGCCGCATGGAGCGCACCTTCATCTCGATCTGGCTGGCACGGGCCTCAGGGCCCATCAGGTCAACAATCGAGCGGTCCACATCCACGTCACCACCAAAGAGGTGCACCGCTTCTGCGCGCTGGTCCACCACGCCATAGCTCTGGGTGTAGCCCTCGTTGACAGCGCGGAAGCCAACAGATGGCAGCTCCTGTTCAGCGGAATAGAACAGACCGCTGCCGGCAATATTCATGAACGGCAGCTGGGCGAGCAGTTCGCCCTCTGAAAACGTCTTGAGCACAGCTAGATGCTCAAGTCGGTTTTCGTATTTAGCTGCCTCGATCAAGGTGAGGCCCATGGCATAGGGGGCAGCGCCCCGGGGAGGTCAGGGGCTATTGCCGACCACCTGGCCCCAGCGGCGCAAACCGTTCTCGCCTCTCCTCAGAGTTGCTCCAGCGGGGTCTGCCGGCCTGGAAGTGTTTCGATCGCTAGTCGTCTGCTGCTCTGGTAGCTCTCGAAAACCAGCACCAGCACCTGGCCGATGAAAGAGCGCGGGCGTTTGCGCTCGCGAGTGGCCGAACTCCAGAGCCGGCGGCTGATCAGCCAGCGCTTGATCGCTTCTGTGAGCCGTCCGCGGCGGCTTGCGAGCCAGAGAGAGCGCTCCAGTTTGTGTCGCCTGAACTTGCGGCGCTGGTGGATCTCATTCATCACGATGCCGTGCAGCTCCCATTCCACAGAGTTGCCACACTTCTCCCTGTAGTGGGCATCGAGCGCCAGCAGCTTCTCGTCGTCGAGATTGCGCGTCAGCTGGCAGTAGAGCTCGTGACTCTCAGGCATGAGGCACATCAACCGACCTATCCGACCTGCTCCACAGTCTGAGCTGAAAGAGGTGGAGTGGCGGGGCGGCAACAGCAAAGGACTGCCCTGCTGCCATGACCACAACCTTTCCTGCCGCCCAGGCACCATTCACAGCTGAGCGCTGGCAGCAGTTTTGGAACGCCTGGAAGGCAGAGCCACAGCAACTCGAGGGCATCGAGCAGTTGCGGCTCGCCGTCATTGCTGCAGACCCAGCGATCCTCACCGAGGCCGCACCCTGGCGCCAGACCTTCTCCTCGACTTCCCCAGCGCCGGCCCATACCAATCCCTTACCGGTGGCCTGGGAAAACCAGAACGACAACGCCTCAGGCACCGGCTACCGGGAGTGCTTCTCCAGTAGCTGCGCCATGCTCGCCCGCTACTGGGGCAAGGTCGGCTCCGACGATGAATACAACGTCATCCGCGCCACGTACGGCGACAGCACAAGTGCAGAAGCCCAGCTCTCAGCGCTGCGCTCACTGGGGCTGACAGCGAACTTCGCGACCAATGGAGATCGAGCAGCTTTGGAGCAGCAGATCAACCTGGGGCGGCCAGTAGCCGTGGGCTGGCTGCATCACGGTTCTGTATCTGCTCCATCAGGTGGGGGCCATTGGAGTGTGGTGATCGGTTTCACCGAGGCGGTTGCCATTCACAACGACCCCAACGGAGAGGCTGATCTAGTCGCTGGTGGTTACACCGCCAACACCAACGGCGCAGGCCAGCACTACAGCTGGAAGAACTGGCAGCCCCGTTGGGAAGCCGATGGCAATGGCACCGGCTGGCTGCTCACCTGCCATCCCTGAGCAGCAGGCCATGACAGAAGCACCGCAGCTGCTGACACCACTGCCGCCACCGCGGCCACCGTTTGATCGTGAGCGCTTTGTCTTTAAGACCCTGGCGGTAGTGATCTGCACTCAGCTTTTGATCTATTCCCTTGCTGCTGGGGTCTGCGGTCAGCGGGCATTGGCGGGCCGGCCAGTTGGTCAGGTATGTCCCGGCACGCTTGAGAAATTGCAGATGGGTTTTGATTCCACCCTCAACCTGCTGCTGGCACTACTGGGCGGTGCGGCGCTGACGAAGGTGGAGCGGCGCTCCTGAGCTCGGCAGCTGGGAGAGTGGGTTTGCACTGCTTGCATCCATGGCCCGCTACACCCTTACCCTTGCGCTGCCAGCTGGTCTCGCAAAGGCAACGGCTGCGGACCTTTCGAGTGCTCTAGGCCAGGCGCTGCTGCAGCTGGGGGCAGAAGTTGTTAAGAGCAGCCGCTGGCAGCTCGTGGCCGACGATGTCACTAATGCAGAAGAACCCATCCGGATGATCTTCTGCTGGAGCCAGCCAGCCAATGCAGAACAAGCTGTTGAAGTGGGCGTGGAGCTAATTAGCCGCGAGCTGAGGGGCAGCGGTGCACCGCGAACACAAGGCGCAATCGACCGTTTGCTCAAGGGACTCAGTGAGCAAGTTCCAGGCCTGCGGGTGCTCAGTGACAGCAGAAGTCCAGTGGCCAAGCTCACTGCATTTAATCCGACAGCAGCACAAGAGCAGAAAGATTGAACGCAGGGCAGGGGAGTTCTGCTCAGGGGCTAGCCCAGCAGCGTTCAAAAGCATGGAGCTAGCGCTAGAGAACACAGCAGTGCTGCGGTCGCCGGCGGCTGCCGTGAACTTGCCACAGCTGAGCTGTGGCTGACGTCAGACAGCCGCCGCCGCCCTCGGTTGGCCTGTGTTGGTGTAATTGGGCCCGGCATCTCTCCCGCGGCTGCGGTGGCTTAGCGGCCAGCTGCCAGTGGCTGGATGTGGTGAGCCCCCAGCTTTGCTCGCGCGGCTGCGCGGGCACTGGTCAATTTTGAGCGGATCTGGTGGTCTTAATTCTTAGTCAGCCGAGGCTGCTGGGCATGGGCTTGCTCTGCGCAGATCGATTGCCATGCAGTGGTTCTACCGGTCTATAAGTGCAGTTGTACTGCTAGAATAAGGGCTGCACCAAAGGCCCCAAGCCCATCGCCTGCGGTAATCCAATTCCCTGATCTCGCCAGCACTGCCGCTTTTCTTTTTGCGGCGTGTTGCCCCGATTGGTTGTCACCTCTGGCAGCTGAATCATGGATCTTTGTATTCCTTGTGGGCCCGCAGTGGCTCCGTTCCATTCGCTTGTGATCGCGGCCGGAGGCGGTCGTGATCTGGCCTGGCCCCAGCAGCGGGTTGCCGCTGAGCTGCTTGCTCGTAGTAGAGGCCGGCTGGTGCATCTGCTCCTCCACGGCGGCGCCCGCGGCGCTGATGCTGCCATTGGCCGCGCTGCCCAGCAGCTGGGCTGGTCAGCTCTGGTGATGCCGGCCCAGTGGCAGCTCCACGGCCGGGCCGCTGGTCCGATTCGTAATCGCGAGCTGCTTGAGCAGGCCGTTGCTCGCGCTGTTGCTCACAGCTCTCCTGGCTGCCTCCCCTCAGTGCTGGTAGTCGCCTTCCCCGGTGGTGCCGGCACGGCCTCGCTGGTCAGAGAAGCCCGCCGCATGGCTTGCCGCTCACCTGTCCCGATTGCTGTGGTCGAGGTCAGCCCAGCTGGCGGGCGGTGCGCTGTTCCTGTTGCTGCCATCGCTCTCAGCTGATTTCGCAGCAGAAGCTTTCTGGCCTCTGTGGCGCCTGCCTGCACGTCCCGTTTCCTATTCGTCCGCTTTCACCGTCATGCCTGTTCTCACTCCCATTCCCGCCGCCATTCCTGTCGTCGATTCGGCTCCTCCAGTGGCAGGCCCTGTCTGCTCCTTGCAGCGATCCGGTTCCCTTTGGCAGCTGGGCAGCGAGGCCCAGGAGCTCACCACCGCTATCGGCCAGCTAGCCGAGCAGCTGGAAGCTGATGATCCCGAGCAGCGCGCTCTGGCCTTGGCTGAGCTGGAGGCCGCCCTGCTGGCAGAAGAAGGCAATAAAGCTGCCCTCTCCGCTAAGGCAGATGCCACCTGCTGGGTGATCGAGCACCTGCGCGGCCAGGCCGCCTACCGGCAGCAGCAGGCCAAGCGGCTTGCCGATCTTGCCCGTAGTGATTCAGGCCGGGCTGATGCCTTGGAGGAATCGCTGATCTTTGTCCTCACCCAGCTGCAGCCAGCGGCTACGCGTTTCTCCTTTCCCGATCACGAGCTCAGCAGCCGCAAGTCCCAGGCCGTGGTGATCGACGACGAGCAGGCCCTCGATGCCGAGTGGCTCACTTTCTCCACCACCAGCAAGCCGGACAAGAACGCCATCAAGGAAGCCCTCAAAGCCGGCCACCAGATCACCGGCGCTCAGCTGCTCAACCGCCGCTCCTGGCGCATCCACTGAGGGGGCAGAGCCCCCTCGATATGGGTCTGTTGCAGTGGCGGGCCCATACCCCTCCCACCCAAATCACCTCTCACCTCGCAGTATTCCCATGTCCACCGCTGTCTTCTCTCCCGAGCAGATCGCTGCCCTTTCCGCTCCACTCGATCGCGCCAAGGTCCAAACCCGCAGCCAGGCCGGCCGCTCCCTGGCCTACCTGGAGGGGTGGCAAGCGATTGCCGAGGCCAACCGCATCTTTGGCTTTGACGGCTGGCAACGCGAAACCATTGCCGTGCAGTGCGTCTCTGAGCGGGAACGCACCCTGGGCAGCAGCAACCGTGCCGGCTGGGGTGTCACATACACAGCCAGGGTGCGCATCCGCGTTGGGGAGGTGATCCGGGAAGGCAGCGGCGCCGGCCATGGCATCGACGTCGATCTGGGCCAGGCCCATGAATCAGCCCTCAAGGAAGCCGAAACCGATGCCATGAAGAGAGCTCTGATGACCTTTGGCAATCCGTTTGGTCTGGCGCTCTACGACAAGCAGCAGCGTGAGGTCACCAGCTCTGCAGCACCTAGGCCGGTGCCAAGCGCCAACCCCAGCAGCAGGCCAGCAGAAGTGGTGCCTGGGCGCCAGCTCCAATCCCCTGCGCAGCCAGAGGTAGACCCAAGCCTTGATCCGCTTGATCCAGGCACGATTCACCAGCTACACAGCACCATTCGCTCCTTGCCACGCCCGGCACTAGAAGGTCTCACCAAGGCCTTCCGCAAGCGCTTTCAGGTGCCGCCAGATGCACTCTCAATTGCTGATCGGATCTGCCAGCGCCGGCATCACGAATGGATTGAGGCCTTCCTTGTGCAACACCAGCAACTAGTGGCCTGAGCCTCAGCGCTGCAGCAACCAGCGCAGCAGCGACAGGCCGATGATCAGCCCGATGCCGGTGTTCCAGAGCCAGGACGGACGCTCGGCCAACCGCTGCAGCCAGGCCGGCAGCTGATCACGCCACTCCTCCATCGCCAGCACCGCCAGCAGCAGCAGGACTAGGGGGATGCCGATGGCCAGAACAAGTTCGCGCAACATCGGCCCTTATCCGCTGAGCGCACCGTATCGAGGGCGCAAGGGGAAGGCAGCAAAGCCCCCCCAAACGTGCTAGTACAAGCGTACGCATTGGCCATGATTCATGGGTGCCTCTCTCCCCCGACCCGCAGCGCTGAATGCCCGGCTTGATACCCCTATCGAGGAGTGGCCTTACCTCGATGAGGGCGTGCTGCTCAAGACCCGCAGCCGCAAGGTCTGCATGACCTGCCATTGGTTTAGGCACCACGCCGGGGTGAACTGCATCCCGGTGCTCACCTGCCAGCTGCACCAGGGGCTGATCGCCCATGGCGAGCACCTCACCAGCCGCTGCCAGGGCTGGACGGAGGATATGACCCGTCAGCGGGGCTGGGCGCCGGAAGTGGCATGACAGCTGCTGCCAGCCGGCGTCCACCGCTCACCCCCAAGGAGGGTTGGCTGATCCAGGGCGGCCAGGTGCTGTACTTTCGCCCGACTCGCTGGGAGCGCACCAATCAACGGCTGGAGCTGATCAGCCCAGATCTGGCCATTGATCAGGATCTGAGGCGTAGGCAGAGCGGACGGCTCAGTGCTGATGGCGGTGGTGCACGTCGCTGACGTGGGGGTGCTCGTGGACCAGCGGGTCATGGCGGTGCCGATGGCTGTGCCAGAAGGGTTGGCCTGGCTCGAGGTCAGCGAGATCCTCCGGTCGGTGGGGATGAAGGTGGTGCGCATCGCCTTCTACAGGGGCATGGAAGTGGCGGTGCTGGTGATCGAGTTCGGCATGGCGGTGCCAGTGGCCGTGGCTGGATCGCAGCAACAAGCCTGTGCTGAGCGCCATGGCGACCGCCGCCAGCAGCAGCGATGGACTGAGAGGTGAACCCAGCAGAGCCACCGCCACCAGAGTGCCAAGGAAGGGAGCGGTAGAGAAGACCACGGCTTCCCTGGCGGCCCCCAGAGCGGCCAGGGCCACCATGTCGAGCCAGATCGAGACGCCATAGCCCAGGCTGCCGATGCCAAGCAGGGCGGCACTCATCCAGGCGAACGGAATGGCATGCCCTTGCAGATTGGCCACGGCCAGCATCGGCACGGCAGCCCCGAGGGCCTTGGCGGCGGAGATCTGCAGGGGGTTGCGCAGGCTGAGGCGCTGGGAGAGGTTGTTGTCGATGCCCCAGCACAGGCAGGCCATGGCAATCCACAGCACGCCCTGCCACTGGCTGCCGCCCAGGGGACCCGCCGAGAGCACCAAGGCGCCGCTGAGCGTGAGCGCGGCCGCCGCCCAGCCTTCCCGGCCGAGATGCTCCTTCCCCACCCCCACAGCGATTAGCACCGTGAATACCGCCTCAAGGTTGAGCAGCAACGCCGAGGCCCCCGGGGTGAGCAGCGCCAAGCCCTTGACCAGGGCGATCGGACCGGCGATGCCGCCCAGCAGGGTGATCAGCCCCAGCAGGGGGAGATCACCCTGCTGGATCGGAGCGTGGCGGCTGGTCGGGGCCTCGGCCAAGGCCAGGGGCAACAGCACCAACGCCGCACCGGCATAGAGCAGACCCGCCACGAGCACGGGAGAAGCCCCGTGGCTGAAGCTGCCGATCAGCGGAGCGCTGGAGCCGAACAGGGCGGCAGCAAGCAGGCCCGACAGCCAGCCGCGGCGCTGTTCTCGCGTCTGGGTGGTCATCAGGAGTACCACAGCAACCGGACGGGCTCCATTACAAAACTATGGGGAAGTCCGCTGGAATCGACAGGACAGAAAGTGTTGCTCCGCGCCGCCTGGTGTGCGATGGCTGAACTGCTCATAGCCGAGCAAAAAAAATGCAGTTCCCAAGGTTTCCTGGAGCCTCTCAGGGCTGTACCGCACCACAGGCAAGCCACTGCAAGTGGTGGGGCCATCTTCTGCAAAGGTTGCCAGGAGCAGAGTGCCACCAGGCTTGAGCGCCTGCAGTACGGCCCGGACATAGGCCTGCTGATCGGCCGGGCTGGTGAGGAAATGAAACACCGCCCTGTCATGCCAGACGTCATAGGCATGGGCGGGCAGGGTGGCCGTGAGGATGTCGGCCTCCAGCCACTGCCCCGCAGCGGCGCGTGCGCCAAGCCGCTCTCTGGACACGGCCAGTGCCGCGCCGGAAAGGTCCAGAACCGTGATCCGTTGATAGCCAAGGTTCAGGAGGTCATCCACAAGCGTGGAGGCCCCGCCGCCCACATCAATGATCGCCGCATCCAGTGGTAGGCCGGCTGCCTGAAGCAGCCGGAGTGAGTCATCGGCATGGGCTTGATACCAGCTCAACGACTCAGGGGCCTTGGTGGTGTAGATCGTCTCCCAGTGGTTTTTGCTCGTCATGGGCCGACGCAGAAGCTGCTGTCAACAGTTCAGCCGCCCCGCAGCACCGCGCTGAGCAAGGAGAGGTTGATCATCACAATCACACTGGCGCAGAGCCAGCCCATGGCCTGCTGCCAAAGCGGCGCCCGCAGCTCGCCCATCAGGCCGCGTCGCCCGCAGAACCACACCAGCGGGATCACCGCGAAGGGCAACTGCAGCGACAGCACCACCTGGCTCAGCACCAGCAGATTGGTGGTGGCCCGTTCCCCGAACAGGATCACCGTGGCCATCGCCGGGATCAGGGCGAGGCCTCGGGTGAGCAGCCGCCGTTTCCAGTCCGGCAGCCGGATCTGCAGGAACCCCTCCATCACGATCTGGCCGGCCATGGTGGCGGTGAGCGTCGAGCTCTGGCCAGCCGCCAGCAGGGCCACCCCGAACAGCACGCTGGCGAGCGAGGTGCCCAGCATCGGCGTCAGCAGCCGGTAGGCCTCGCTCAGGTCCGTGACCGGCTGCGGTAGCCGTCCGTAGAAGCTGCCGGCGGCCAGCACCAGGATCGAGACATTGATCAGAAAGGCCAGGCTGAGGGCGATCAGCGTGTCCCAGGTGCTGAAAGCCAGGGCCCTGCGCTGTGTCCCCTGGCCGCCGTCCCAGCGGCGGGATTGCACCAGCGAGGAGTGCAGGTAAAGGTTGTGGGGCATCACCGTGGCGCCGAGAATGCCGGCGGCCAGAAACAGCTGCTGCCCGTCCCTGAGGCTCGCTGACTGGGGAAGAAAGCCCTGGCCCACCTGGCCCCAGTCGGGCTGGAGCAGCAGCATCTCCACCGCGAAGCAACCGCCCACCAGAGCCACCAGGGCGATCACCAGGGCCTCCAGCCTGCGGATCCCGAAGCGCTGCAGCGCCAGCAGCAGAAGGGTGTCGGCGGCCGTGAGCCCCACCCCCCAGAGCAAGGGGAGGCCAAAGAGCAGCTGCAGGGCGATGGCGCTGCCCACCAGCTCGGCCAGGTCGCAGGCAATGATGCCCACCTCGGCCAGCAGCCAAAGGGGAATGCGGCAGAACCGCGGCAGCAGCTGGCTGCAGGCCTGGGCCAGATCGAGTCGCGTGGCGATGCCTAGCCGGCAGCAGAGCGATTGGAGCAGCATCGCCATCAGGCTGGAGAGACCGATCACCCACAGCAGGCGGTAGCCAAACTGGGAGCCGGCCGCCAGGTCGGTGGCCCAGTTGCCCGGATCCATGTAGCCCACGGCCACCAGGTACCCGGGACCGAGAACCCGCAGGAAGGTGCGCAGGGTGCCGAGTCCGGCGGGCACCTCCACGGCCTGCGCGTCGTTGCGAGCGGCGGTGCCGAGCGGTGCATCAGGCATGAAGCGACGCCAGCGAAGTTGGAGGGTAAGGCGAGGGTGGCTGCGATCCTGCTTGGGCATGGCTGGCATGAGCCCACCCTGGGGAAGGGATCACCGCCAGCTCAGAAGTCGCGAGGACCTGTGTAGCCACTGAGATCAGCGAGGGTATTCAGTGGCTTGACGCCCGAATCCACGACGCCCTTGATCTGCCAGCTGGGATAGCCCTGAACCCCCTGCTGCTTGCACAGCTGCGCCTGGCTGTTGGCGCCGTCCTCCGCGCATTCGATCACTAGGAGCTTGGCGGCTGCCTCCTTGCCGAAGGCCTCCTTCTGGTCATGGCAGTGGGGGCACCAGTACGCCGTGAACACCCGGGCGCCGACGCTGCTCAGATGCTCCGCCAGGGCAATCTTGGCCGGCGAACTGGCGCTGATGACAGCTGGAGCCGCCCGTCCGCTTTGAGCGAAAGGCTGGTCCGCCGATGCTGCCCAGCCCAGCCCCAGCAGACCAACAAGAAGGACTGTCATCACTCCGCGAAAGATCAGTTGGCTGCTGCCGATCCAACCCCAGCGCTTGGCGGTGATCGAGCCGGTGTCGATCAGGCCGATCGTGGCGAGCACGGCCATGGTGAGGCGCACCCAGGACCGGCCTGACTCCTTGCCGGCCCGACGGCTGGAGAGCGGTTTGGTTCGCGTCGCGCTGCTCACAGGCTGAGAGAAGGTTGGAGATACCGCCATTGAAAAGCCTGAAGTAGCTTCAGGGTCAAGGGTCTAGCGTTGTGGCATGGAGTTTTGCCCGCTCGACTTGCCAACCCAAAGGGATGAATCCATGCAGATCGGCGAGTTGGCACGGTCCACCGGGGTGAAGATCGAAACCATCCGCTATTACGAACGCGAGCACTTACTGCCGGTGCCGCAGCGCACCGATGGCAACTACCGCCTCTATTCGCCGCGGCATGTGGAGCAGTTGCGCTTCATCCGCTACTGCCGAAGCCTGGATATGAGCCTGGAGGAGGTGCGCATCCTGATTGAGGCGCGGGACGCACCAGCCGGGAGCTGCCGGACAGTGAACGCATTGCTGGACGAGAAGACGGCCGAGGTCGATGCGCGGGTAGATGAGCTGCGCCAGCTTCAGCATCAGTTGCGGAACCTCAGAGGGCTTTGTCCGCAACCTGATGAGGTGAAGACCTGCGCCATCCTCATGGAATTGAACCGATCGGCTCGCATCGACAAGGCTCAGATCTGATCGTTTCTGACCACACTCAGCCCCTGATCTTGCCAAGCGTGGGGGTGCGGAGCAGGCGAAGTCCATTGGCGATCACAATCAGGCTGGTGCCCATGTCCGCAAACACCGCCATCCACATCGTGGCATTTCCGGCCACGGTTAGCACCAGGAAAAGGCCCTTGATTCCCAGCGCCAGCGCAATGTTCTGGCGCAGGATTCGGAAGGTGCGGCGAGAGAGGACGATCGTTTCCGGTACCCGCATCAGATCGTCGTTCATGATCACCACATCAGCGGCTTCGATGGCGATGTGGGTGCCTGCGGCCCCCATCGCAAAGCCGATGTCCGCCTGGGCCAGGGCCGGCGCATCGTTGATGCCATCGCCAGCCATGGCCGCGAATCCATAGCGGGCTTGCAGATCGGCTACTGCTTCCAGCTTGTCCTGGGGCAGCAGGTTGCTCTTCACCTCATCGATGCCGGCCACGGCTGCGATCGCAATGGCGGTGGCTGCGTTGTCGCCGGTGAGCATCACCGGAGTGACGCCGAGGGCCCGCAGGGCGGACATGGCGGCCGCGGAGCTGGGCCGCACGGTGTCGGCGACGGCGATCAGGGCGAGCACGCCGCTGTCATCCGCCAGCAGGCTGAGCGAGCGGCCCTGGCGCTCGTGGACCTCCATCGTTGCTTCCAGTTCGCTGGAGCAGAGCCCCAGCTCCTCGATCCAGCGGTGGTTCGCCAGCATCAACGGCCGCCCCGCGATCAGGCCGCGCACCCCGCGCCCCGGCAGGGCCTCGAAGGCCTCCACGGCCAGCCGCTCGCCATCGAGGCCTGCGGCCATGGCCCGCGACACGGGATGGTCGGAGCGCTCCGCCAGGCTGCTGGCCAGCTGTTGTAGAGCGCCAGCGTCTGCCCCTTTTTGCCAAGGGGAGAAAGCCACCAACTTGGGTTGCCCGAGGGTGATCGTGCCGGTCTTATCGAGCGCCAGCACCTTGATCTTGCGGGCCTCCTCGATATACAGGCCGCCTTTGATGATGATGCCGCGACGGGCGGCGGTGGCCAGGCCGCTCACCACCGTGACCGGGGTGGCGATCACCAGCGCGCAGGGGCAGGCGATCACCAGCAGCACCAGGGCCTTGTAGATCGCCTGGAGTGGGGTGAACCCCAGCAAGGGCGGCGCCAGCAGGGCAACGGCAAGGGCCACCACGAACACCGCCGGGGTGTAGCGGGCCGCAAAGCGATCGACGAAGCGCTGGATCGGGGCGCGGGAGGCCTGGGCTTCTTCCACGGCCTGGATGATGCGCGCCAGGGTGCTGAGCGAAGCAGGCGCCGTCACCTGGATCTGGAGGGCGCCGCCCTGGTTGATCGTGCCCGCAAACACCGCATCACCTGGGCCTTTGTCCACCGGCAGGCTTTCGCCGGTGATCGGGGCCTGGTTGATCGCACTCTCGCCGCTGAGCACCGTGCCATCGAGCGGCAGCCGTTCCCCTGGGCGGACACGCACCACATCGCCGATGGCCACAGCACTGGCGGACACGCGTTGCCAGCGGCCATCGCTCTGGCGGATCTCCGCCTCATCGGGGGCCAGGGCCATCAGGCTGGTGATCGCCTGGCGGGCCCGCTCCACCGCCCGCGCTTCAATCGCCTCGGCCACGGCATAGAGCGCCATAACCATGGCGGCTTCCGGGAAGCGGCCGATCAGGAAGGCGCCCGTGACCGCCACGCTCATCAGCGCATTGATGTTCAGTCGGCCTTGGCGCAGGGCCGCGAGGCCCTTGCGAAACACGGAGAAGCCCGCCAGGGCGATCGCGGCGATGGCGATCCCGATCTCCAGCAGTTCATGGCCCGGGTAGGCGGGAACGACCAGATGCATCAATTCCGCTGTGATCGCCAGCGCCAGGGAGCCCGCCAGGCGGAGCCGTTCACGGCGCCGTTCGGCGCGGGTCTGGTCGGCGGACGGCCGCTGATCGGGGCTGATCGGCTCCGGGCTGAACCCCAAACGGCGGATCGCATCAAGGGCGGAGCTCAGCGCGGCCGCTTCGGCATCGATCGCTAGAACGCGCTCGGCCAGCAGGAACCTCAGGCCGCGGATGCCGTCGACACCAGCGAGGGCATGGCGGATCTCGCCTTCCTCCGTGGCGCAATCCATCGCGCTGATCCTGAACAGCACTTCCGTACCGACGACCGGCTGCGGCGCCGTACTTGCTCCAGCCGTCTGCCCGCCGTTTTCGCTATTGCAGCAAGTTTCCGCCATGGTCCTGTCATCCAGACCCCAGCAAACAGCCTGTAGTCACTTCAGGGTCAAGGGCCTAGGCGGCACCAGGTGGCCGCAGGCTGTTAATCAACGCAGCTGGGGACACTCCCGATCCCGCAACGGCTGCATCAGCTCATCGGCTTGCCGGGCCAGCTTGGCTCCAGCCGTTGTGTAGAACTTGAACCGCTGGCGGTTGACGTAGAGAACCCGCTGGCTGCGCAGCAGCTGTTCTTCCGCCTTGTGGCGGCAGTCGAGCAGAGCCTGATAGTCGATGGTCAGCTCGTTGCGATCGTTTGCATTGGCCCCATCGACCTGCTGGCTGAGGACCGGGCAGATCCGCTCACGGATGGTTCGAACCAAAGCGATTTCGGCCTTCATGGCCTGCTCCGCCAGGGTATTGCGTTGATCCAGCAGGATCCGACACGCCTCCAATTCAGCCGCCATCCCCGGAGCTACCAGCCAGCAGCAGGCCAGCGTGAGAGACAGGAAGTGGCGCATGAACGGATGGGTTCGAGTCCTGTGTCTTTGGCAACTATGGGGGTGATCATCTTGAGCTGAGTCAGACCATCCGCTATTCGATCTGCAGTACCCCCATCAGCCCCAGATCCTCGTGGTCGAGGTTGTGGCAGTGGTAGACGGTGCGGCCCGGAAAATCCCGGAAGCTCACCCGAAGGCCCACCTCCTCGCCCGCTCTTACCAGCACGGTGTCCTTCCAGCGGCGCTGGGCTTCAGGGCGGCCATCACGGCTGATCACCTGGAAGGGATTGATGTGCAGATGGAAGGGGTGATCCATCACGTCGTCATTGACGATCAACCAGTCTTCCGTGCTCCCGAGGGCAACACGGGTATCAATGCGATCGGGATCGAAGGACTGGCCATTGATCACGAAGCCCATGCCCCCGGCGCCCATGCCCCCCATGCCGTGTTGCATGCCGCCCATTCCCATCCCCATGGCATGGGCCAGGGAGAAGCGGCGCGTGCGCTCTGGCTGCGGCAGGGCCGGCACGGGAATCAGGGTTTTTGGGAGTGGCAGCGTCGCCACTGATCCGGCGTAGTTGAGGATGGCCAGGGTTCGGGGACCCTCCTCAGCGGCGGTCATGCCCATGTGGCCACTGCGCTGGTAGGGCATATTGAGCAACCGATAGGTGCCGGGGGTCTGGTTCCCTTGCACCAGCACATCCGCCCGCTCGCCAGGGGCCAGCAGCAGTTCGTCGAGGGACTCAGGCGTGGCGATCGCGCCGCCATCGGTGGCGATCAGCACCATCCGGTGCCCTTCCAGGGCGAGGCGGTAGATGCGGGCATTGGAAGCATTCAGCAAACGGAGCCGCAGCAGACCGCCGCTGGGGATCGCCAGGCCGGGATTGAGCTCCCCGTTCACCGTCAGCAGGGGGCCTTCCCGGCCGAGCATGCGCCCCATGCCCATGGCGGTTTCCTGGCCGGAAGCACTGGCGAAATCCTTTAGCACCAGCACGGTTTCGCTGGCCGCCGCCACTTCCGGAATCCCGTCGAGATCGCCTCGCACCAACAGGGCACTGCCGAGACCGCCGAACACCTGATCGGCCGAGAGGCCGTGCCGGTGGGGGTGGAGATAGAACAGCCCGGCCGGATGGTCCTTGGCGATCGTGAAGGTATAGGTGCTGGAGCCACCGGGCGGCACGCTCAGGAAGACGTTGTCGCCCGCTCCGGTGGGGGGGATGTGGAGCCCATGGAAGTGCAGGTTGGTGGGTTGGTTGAGTTCATTGCGCAGGCGCAGCCGCACCCGATCGCCTGCCCTTACCTCCAGCAGCGGACCGGATAAGCGGCCGTTGTAGGTGAGCAGCTCGGCGGGGCCACCCGGAAGGGTCCCCCGCGTGGCCTGGGCCACCAGTTCCAGATCGGCTGCCCCCCCTCGTGAGACAAGCCGCGCCGCACCAACAGGCTGGCTCCGAGAGGCATTGCGCTGCTGCCAATCCCAGAGACTGGATGCGCCTACGGCCGTGCCCAGTCCGGCGAGGCCCAGTCCCAGCATCTGCCGGCGCCGAAGGGGAGTGGTCATGGTTGGGTTCTCACTTGGCGTGCTGGGAGAAGCTGCTGATGGCTCCGGTCCGCGTGAAGGCCATCACCGTGAACGCCTCCTTGCCGTAGGCCGATTCCATGCCTGGGGAGCCCAGGGGCATCCCCGGAAGGGCGAGTCCCGCCACGGGCGGCCGTTTCTGCAGCAGCCGCTTCACATCGGCGGCAGGAACGTGCCCCTCAAGGGCAAAACCAGCCACTTCGGCGGTGTGGCACGAGGCCAGTCGAGCGGGAACCCCCAGGCGTCGCTTGACGACGCCGACATCGGCGACCACGAGATCGCGCACCTGGAAGCCATTGGCGCGCATGTGCTGCACCCAGCCTTTGCAGCAACCGCAGCTCGCGGATCGGTATGCGGTGACCGGCATCAGGGCTGGAGCTTTGGCGCGTGCCGGGAGCGACCCGCCCGCTGAGAGACCGGCAGCAGCAGCGCCGAACCCCAGCAGCAGGCCCAGGAACCGCGAATGACCGCGGAAAGATGTCGAGTTCATGGCCTCTGATGCGGAGATGTCTCAACCGTAGAACCTCCACTCGAGTGGAGAGTCAAGCCAGGGATGGCCGGCTGCAGTCAGCGCAGATTTGCTGCGCCTTGGCCCTTGACTCTCCTGTCAAGGGGAGACCATACGGTGAGGTGGTCTGACACTGCCGCCATGCGCACCTCCCGCTTCTCCTCCACCTTGATCGGGCTCGCCTCTGCCCTCACCCTCGTGGCTCCTGCCCTGGCCCAGATGCCCGGTGGTATGAACCATGAAGGGCACCAAGGCATGCCTGGAATGAAGGACATGCCTGGGATGAAGAGCATGCCAGGAATGAAGGACATGCCTGGGATGTCCGCCCCTGCCGGATCCGCCCCGGCCCATGCCAGCCATGCCCACGACGTGGGTCCCGCCGGCGCCACCTACGACCTGCGCTTCATCGATGGGATGGTGCAGCACCACACCGGCGCCCTGCGCATGAGTGAGTTCGTCTTTGGCATCGGCCAGCCCGGTGTGGGAGCCCTCGGCAAGACGATCTGGCGCGATCAGGCCAATGAAATCCGGGCCATGGGTCTCTGGCGCAAGGCCTGGTATCCCCAGGCGCCCGTTTATCCCGTGGCCCTGACGAGCGGCGGTGATCCGAACAGCCTCAGCGGTCTCACACGCATGGGCCAGGCCCAGATCGATGGCATGCGCATGATGGGCGAGCTGCCCACAAAGGAGAACCGGGTCACCTGGTTCCTTGAGGGCATGCTCAATCACCACGGTGGGGCGCTGATGATGGCCCACGACGCCCTGGCCAAGAGCACCAATCCCACCGTCCGCCGCTTCTCCCGTCAGGTGATCGTGGCCCAACGCGCTGAGATCATCGAACTGCGCCGGATGCTGGCGGCCGACGGACTGCGCAAGCCGGAGTACAGCAGATACGACGCACTCTTCAGCCTTTGAGCACCGGCGACTTCATCCTGAAATAAACGGGAACCCCGACATGACCGCGACGCAAGCCCGCCACGCCCACGACCATCACCACATGCCGCCAGGCAGTCACGGCCCGCCGCCCACGAACGGCGGCGGCAAAGGCATGGCCAAGGATCCGATCTGCGGCATGGTGGTTCCCAAGGCCACAGCCCTCAGCACCCAGCGCGGCGGCCGCGACTACTACTTCTGCAGCCAGAGCTGCCTGCAGACCTTCCAAAATCCCGACCGCGAACTGCGCGTGATGCGCCGTCGCGTGGGCTTCGTGATCGGCGGGGTGCTGGCGCTGGCTCTGCTGCGAGCCGGTGCGTTCATCGCTTTGGCGGCGGGTGTCAGTCTGGTGCAATGGGTGCCGCTGCCGGCCCTGCCCTGGATGAGCTGGGGGAAGTGGCTGTTTGCGCTCGCCACCCCCGTGCAGTTCATCGGAGGCTGGTCATTCTACACCGGCGCCTGGGGTGCCCTGAAGCGCCGCGCCCTCAACATGGACGTGCTGATCGCCCTCGGCACCTCCGTTGCCTACTTCTACAGCGTGGTGGTGGTCTTCGCGCCCACCTGGCTTCCGGTTGGCGTCAATGAACGGGACGTCTACTTCGAAGTCTCGGCGGTGGTTATCGCCTTCGTGCTGATGGGCAAGTACATGGAGGAGATCATCAAAAAACGCTCCTCAGCCGCCGTGCGCAAGTTGCTCGATCTTCAGCCCGCCACGGCCACGGTGATCCGCGAAGGCATGGAGATGACCGTGCCCGCCGATGCCATCGACACAGGCGAGACGGTGCTGGTGCGCCCGGGCGAGAAGATCCCCGCCGATGGGGTGGTACTGGATGGCAGCTCCTCGGTGGACGAATCCTTGCTCACCGGTGAATCCCTGCCGGTGGCCAAACAGGCCGGTGCCGAACTGATCGGCGGCACCGTGAATGGACGGGGGCTGCTCCGTTTTCAGGCCAGCCGGGTGGGATCCGACACCTCGCTGGCCCAGATCGTTCGCATCGTGGAAGAGGCCCAGGCCAGCACCGCCAGCGTGCAGCGCCTGGCCGATCAGGTCACCGGCTGGTTCGTTCCTGCCGTGGTGCTGATCGCTATCGCTGCCTTCGCTCTCTGGACGTTGGCGGGCCAGTTCAGCAGTGGTCTGCTGGCCTTCATCGCCGTGCTGGTGATCTCCTGCCCCTGCGCCCTTGGCATCGCCACGCCCGCCGCCCTGATGGTGGGGGTGGGCAAGGCCGCCGAGCAGGGCATCTTGATCCGCAGCGGCGAGGTGCTGGAGCGGGCCGAGAAGCTCACCACCGTTGTGTTCGACAAGACCGGCACGCTCACCTTGGGCAAGCCGGTGCTCACCGATCTGGAGCCCCAGGCAATCCATTCGGAGCAGGAGGTGCTTCAGCTCGCAGGCTCCCTGGAGCACGGCTCCGAACATCCCCTGGCGGCGGCGATTGCCGAGGCCGTTGCAGCGCGCCATCTGGAGCTGCTGCCGCTGGAGCAGTTTGAGGCCCAGGTGGGTGAGGGCATTACGGCTAGAGAGGGCGGGGACGTCGTCTGGTTCGGCAACCGTTCCCTGGCGAGCCGCTTTCTGCCCCAGCTTCCCGAGCTTGAGGAGGGCCAGCTCGCACAGCTTGAGGCCCAGGGGAAAACGGCCATGTTGCTGGGGCGGGCCGATCAGATCCTTGGGGTAATCGCCGTGGCCGATACGGTCAGACCAGAGGCCGAGCAGGCCGTGGCACTGCTGCGGCGCCGTGGGGTGCGGGTGATCATGCTCAGCGGCGACAACCGCACCACCGCAGAAGCGATTGCCGCCCAGGTGGGGATCACCGAGGTGATCGCCGAGGTGCGGCCTGCCGACAAGGCTGGAACGATCAAGGCCCTGCAGAAAGATGGGCAGGTGGTGGCGATGGTGGGGGATGGTGTCAACGACGCCCCGGCCCTGGCCACGGCCAACATCGGCATCGCCATCGGCTCGGGATCGGATGTGGCCAAGGAAGCCGGTGACATCATCCTGATCCGCAACGACGTGCGGCTGGTGGTGACCGCCATCGGCCTGTCGCGGGCCACCATGCGCAAGATCCGCCAGAACCTCTTCTGGGCATTCATCTACAACATCATCGGCATCCCGATTGCTGCCTTTGGTTGGCTTAACCCGATGATCGCCGGGGCGGCGATGGCCCTGAGTTCGCTCTCGGTGATCGTCAACTCTTCGTTGTTGCGGCGCTACCGAGCGGCCTGATCATCGGTGCTTTCGTCCCAGTCCGTCCCCTTTAGCGAGATCGATGGCTGATCCCACCTTCCTCTCCAGCTGGTCACCACGTCGCCGGTCCCGGTGGGTGCTCTATGGCTTTCTCCTGGTGGCGGCCTTCTACCTGCTGGTAGAGCACACAGCGCACACCCTTGGTGCCCTTCCCTTCCTGGTGTTCCTGGCCTGCCCGCTGATGCACCTCTTCATGCATGGCGGCCATGGGCATAGCCATCACGGCGCCCCGGAGGGGCCGGACTCGCAATCGACCCCTACACCCAAGCCGTGATGAACCAAAGTGATGCCTCGGCCTATGGCCTCTGGGGACTGGCGGTGGTGAATGCCGCTGTTTTCATCTTATTTGCCTTAAGTTTCTTCAAGCCCAAGACGCCGCGTGACTGGCGCAGCTTTGGTGCATTCAGCTCCTTCCTGGTGGCCTTGTTTGCCGAGATGTATGGGTTTCCACTGACGATTTATCTCCTTTCCGGCTGGCTTGGGAGTCGCTATCCATCCGTGAACTGGCTCTCCCATGACGCGGGGCATCTATTGGAGACGTTGTTTGGCTGGCGGATTAATCCACATTTCGGACCCTTCCATCTTGCCAGCTTCGTGTTGATCGGTGGCGGCTTCATGCTCATCGCCAGGGGCTGGGACATACTTTATGCTGCCCAGCAAAAGCATGAACTGGCGACCACCGGCATCTATGCGCGTCTGCGCCACCCCCAGTACCTGGGCTTCATTCTGGTGATGACAGGATTCCTGCTGCAATGGCCCACGTTGCTTACCCTGGCGATGTATCCAGTGCTTGTGGTGATGTACCTGCGTCTGGCAAAGCAAGAGGAGCGGGAGGCTGTGCGCGAGTTTGGAGATCGTTATCGGGCCTATCTTTCGGCTGTGCCGGGCTTTCTTCCCTGGCGGCATCGCCATGGCTGAGAGGAGCAGTATCAGTGTGTCGTATGCACCTTAGGGTTCAATGAATAGATTGGCGGAGCAAAGGCTTATGTTCAAGAAAAGTGCACGAATTCTCGCTGCACCAGAAACAAATCTGTTTCTCTTTGCCTTTCTGCTCAACTTCGTTTACGAGGTTTGGCAGTCTCCCTTTTACGAGTTCTACGCAAGTCCATCCCTGGGCGACAAAGTTATTGACTTGACCCACTGTGCCTTCGGCGATGGGGTCATCATTCTCTTCAGCAGTTGGGTTGTGAGCGCGTTGATGCGTTCGCGGTACTGGGTGCTGACCCCAACCTGGAAGCTGACGCTCCTGTTTACCAGTGTCGGCCTGCTGGTCACTCTTGTGATCGAAACCTACCGAGTCAATGTTTCCAAAGCCTATGGAGTGCCGGTACTGGCAGTTCCCATTCTAGGCATGAGTGCACTTGCCGTCATTCAATGGATTGTCTTGCCTGCAATCATCCTCTATCTGGCTCGCCGTCACATGTTGGGATATTCAGGGCAGGGCCTGCAATAGCCCAGGCATCGTTCGCAGCTCTTACTCTTTTTTATGAAACTCAGTGGGGAATTGCCTTTGATGGCACAGACGACGCGACCCTTTCAGTTGTTCAGTAGATACGAAAGCTGTTGGGTCCCTTCACTGCCATCGGCTCAGTGGGCTGATGACCAGAAACTCATCCGCCACATTCTGGTCGGAGATTAGTCAGTCTGATTGCAAGCATTCCGAAGGGGTTATGGCAGGTGAACCCTTTGTGGTCGTTGCGTGTCACGCTCAGATTCCTCGTTGATACCCTCTTGCCTGGCGTCCTGATCAGACGGGTGGCGGGCTGTGCTTCTTCCCGCTCCGGCGCCCCAGCAACAAACCAATCCCAGAGCCGGCGATGAACAGGGTGAGCACGCCGAGGACCGTGGAGTAGTAAGGCTGCAGATTGAGGGCACCGAAGTTGCCCGTGTGCAGCTTGATCAGCCAGAAGGCCTCGATCCCCTGGGCTGAGAGGGCCCCATAGAGCGAGCCGGAGAGCGCTGTGAGCAGCAGCGGCAGGGCTGCCAGGGGCACCAGGCTGCGGTGCAGCCTGCGGAACAGATGGTGGTGCCTCACTCCTTATCCATGGCCTTGTGCAGATCCTGCATGTTGGCGCAAGGCATCCACAGGGAGCCCATCGCAAACGCGCCCTTGCATTTGAGTTCGGCGGCGCGCTTTTCAGCTTCCTGCTTGGTCTTGAACATGCCCTGCATATGGGCCTCGGCGGCTGAGGTGGTGAGCAACGGAGCGAAGGTCGCCGCTGCGAGGGCCGCCAGCAGAGCCCAACGGTTGGTCTGCTGGAAGGGGCCGGTGGAGTGCTGGGTCATTGAGATTGCGAGGGGATGGTCAGTGACAGAAAAGGGACCGCTGGTGTCACTTCTCCTTGGAGACGGCTTTTTCATAGACATCAAAGTTCTGGCAGGGCATCCATTCCTTGCCCATTGCAAAGGCGCCGCTGCACTTGAGTTCCTTGGCTCGCTGTTCCGCAGCGGCCTTGCTCGGGAACATGTCGTTGGCCTGGGCGCGGGCGGCGCCGGGTGCCAGGGCTACGCCTGCCGAGAGGAGGAGAGCCAGAGCGATGGGGTTCACGGAATGCCAGGAGGACGAGGTACATACCACTATAGAGTCTCCCTACGGCAGGAGAGTCAAGCCCATGGCAGCTGTTGGCATCAAGACCGGCATGAAGATCGGAGCGCTGGCCGGCCGCAGTGGCCTGCCGGTCAAGACCCTGCGCTACTACGAGGACCTGGGCCTGCTGCCGGCGATCGGCCGCAGCGAAGGCGGTTACCGCCTGTTCGCAGAACAGAGCCTGCAACGCCTGGAGTTCATCCGCAAGCTCAAGACCCTCGGGCTCAGCCTGGAGGAGATCCAGGACTGCCTGGCCGTGCACGATGCCGGTGAGCTGCCCTGCGGCGATATTGCGATCCAGCTGGAATGCCAGATCGAGCGGATTGATGGCCAGATCAAGGAGCTGCGCCAGCTCCGAAAGGAACTGCAGGGCCTGCTGTCCGGCTGGCAGAGCGATCCCGCCAAGGATGACGCGGTGATCTGCCCCAATCTTCACGTCTGAGGGCTGAGCGTGACGTTCGGCCCGCAGGGAACGAATGGGCACCGATTCGATGAAGCCATGACCCAATGGCGTGTTCAGCTCCCTGCTGCGTGCCCATCCTGAGTACAGGCACAAGCAAGGGAGAGAACTGATGGGCCAACACCTGGCTACGTTTGACCGGACACGTTCGGTGGCACTCAGGCTCGCGGCCGCTGCAGGGCTGGGAGCGCTCGTTCTGTCGCTGGGGGCTCCAGCGCGCTCAGTGCCGCCCCAGGTGGTGGCCCAAGCCGGAAGCGAGATGGGAATGGGGCGGAGCGGTCCGGGACGGATGGGCTCCCAAACGATGGATCGGCACTTCATCGTGATGATGATTCCTCACCATGACGGGGCGATCGCCATGGCGGATCTTGCCCTCACCCGCGCGCGCAAGCCCGAGATCAAGGCCCTGGCCCGCAGCATCAAGGCCAGCCAGACGCAGGAGAACGCCCAGATGCGGACCTGGTACCGGCAGTGGTTCGGCAGCGACGTTCCCAGCTGGACGACCGCAGGAGCCATGGGCATGGGCGGCATGGGTATGGGGATGGGAGGTGCCATGGGCATGGGTGGTGGCATGGGTATGGGCACGAGCCTGGCCGCCCTTAAGAACGCCGCCGATTTCGATCGGGCCTTCATCGAGCAGATGATTCCCCACCACCGCATGGGCGTGATGATGGCTTCGATGGCCCAGACCAACAGCCAGCATCCGCAACTGCGCGCAATGCAACAGGCCATGGTGAAGGCCCAGAGCCAGGAGATCGAGCAAATGGCCCAGTGGTACCGGCAGTGGTTCGGTGGCTCAGGCAGCTGAGCCCTTGCGGCAGCCGCAGGCCCGCGAAGCGGTAGTTGAAGCGCAGCGGGCCTAGGCGGGTGGAGCGGCGAAAGCGAAAACCCATGGCTCAGCGGCTCTTCGCGCAGTAGTTGCCTGAGGAATACCAGCCCAGTGGGCAGGACTTGCCGGTTTTCTGAATCGCCTCCCGCTCGTTACTGGGGCTGCTGAGGCAGTAGTTGCCAGAGGAATAAAAACCCAACGCCAACCCCAGCAGCAGGCCAGCAGTAGTGGCGCCTGGGCGCCAACTCCAATCACCTGCGCAGCCAGAGGTAGACCCAAGCCTTGATCCACTTGATCCAGGCACGATTCACCAGCTACACAGCACCATTCGCTCCCTACCTCGCCCGGCACTGGAAGGTCTCACCAAGGCCTTCCGCAAGCGTTTTCAGGTGCCGCCAGATGCACTCTCAATTGCTGATCGGATCTGCCAGCGCCGGCATCACGAATGGATTGAGGCCTTCCTTGTGCAGCACCAGCAACTGGTGGCCTGAGTCTCAGCGCTGCAGCAGCAAGTGCTGATAAGCGCAGCAGCGACAACCCGATGATCAGCTCGATGCTGGTGTTCCAGAGCCAAGACGGGTGCCCGGCCAATCAGTGCAGCCAGGGCGGTAGCCGATCGCCCTACTGCTCCAACGCGAGCATCGGCAGTAGCAGTACCAGCAGAGGGATGACGACGGCCGGAACGAGTTCGCGGAGCATCGGCACCTCTCCTCTGCTTGAACGGCATCCAGCCCTACGCGCATCGGAAGCAACGCACTTTTACACGTGCTCGCAGTTGGAGTGGCCCCTGGGTGTTCCCTTGCCTCGTGCTGCGGCCCATGCGACCAAGCTCGATCTCCCGGTTGAGGAGTGCTGAGAGAAAAGGAAGAAGGCGACTGGAACAGAAGGCTAATTCCATCTAAACTAACTTAAAGCAAAAACTTGAGCATGCGCTACGCAATAACCTATTTAACCAACAAAATTGTCGACGCAGAGGATCTATCCTTATCCCTTGATGAGAGGCTGAGAATAATCTGCCCTGTATGCCAGCATCCCCTAACGTACGTTGAACCCATAAGAAATGCGCGTCACTTCAGGCACCCTCGCAGATCTGAAGAAGATTTAGTTGATCCAAGCCTTCAATGCGAAGCACGTGTAAGCCAGATCAGCACAGAAGCGGTCCGTGCCTACAATCGAATTATTGATCAAACTAATATTCAGGTTTTCCAGAGACACTTTTATCGAATAGTTGTGACCGCTCTGTTAAAGCGAGAGGTTGACAAAGAGGAGGCCAGTAAATGGATAAGAGCCATGAAAGATCTGATAAACTCTAAAGAAGCTGTATTGCTTCTAACGGAAATTGACGAGTACTGTGTGGAATATCAAGGCAATGTCCTTCGAGAGCATGCTGATATAACTGCAAAAGTAAAATCTCGACTCAAGGATCGCCCATTCAAAACAAGACTCGCGACACTTAGAGATCTTGTGCGGAGAGTAGAGCCGGGAAATGACTACTGTCACGCATTGCATGAGCTTGAAGTAGAGAAAATAGTAGAACCAGCAAACCGGACACTCGTCCAAATGATAAATTGGTACGATAAAGAAGGTCACAAAAAATACTCAGAAAATATTCTTGAGGAGTACTGGGGCCTGATGGCAAATGTTATGCAAATGTTATCCCACAAAAAGTCTACAGAAATGCGTCACTTTGCATTGGCATTCCATGGATGGCTTGTCATTGCAAATATGGATGAACAAGGAGGCGATGCAGACTGGGATAGAAGAGATTCCATCATTTATCTTATTGCTAGGTACATGACGGCTGCACGGCTAAAGCCTTCGGAGAGAGCTAAAGGTGATAGATCTCTTCGCGAGATTGCAATAGACATTAATAGCCTGCTCGCAAATGGAGCAGGGGTTTGTGATTATCTAGGCAGCACTGGAGAGATGATGACCATTCCAGAGCCGGAAGACTGGCTAAAAGTCATAGCCAAAATCAACGCTAATGACGCCTGGGATGATTTTAATGATAGGTCTGGATTTGTCTATATAGCCTTCAATAGGGCCGAAGAGGTGGCATGCGTGAAGAAGGTGAAAATAGGGAAAGCAAAGGATATCGATAAGCGTCAGGCAAACTATCAAACCTACTCGCCTGACGGGTTTGAATTTTACAACGTCTACTCTGTATGCGATAGACATGGAGCCGAAAAATATATCCATCATAATCTTAAAGGCCATCGCATTAAGGGCAAAGGCGGCCAAGAATGGTATGAGCTTACCCTTGAAGAAGCCGACGCAAAGGTGCAGCAATATGTTTTCGAATACATGCAAAAAACTGGTTATTTCAGGGATAGCAATCAAAGATCAAGCTCAAATGGGTTTGGCTAGGGAAGATCTTGGCAGATAGGGTTTGAGAAGAGCGATGCCGCCAAAAATCGGCTGGCGTGGACTTTTGCCCTGTCAACGCCGCACAGCTCAGCCCCACATACACCGGCTGTATCCGGCGGCTCTGGCGTTTCTCGCCATGAAGCACTGTGTGCCAATGGCCTCGGCGCCAAGAAGCGGGGCGGGGCTTCCACGGTCCGGACCCAGCGCCAGGTGGTTGACGCCCAGAAACCGAGCGGATTGTCTAGTAACTGCAGACCCGCCTCAATTAGGGCGGCATAGGCCAAGGTGCAAGTCGAGGCGAAAGCAGCCGAGCGCACGGATGCTGCAAGCCACTGAAGGCGCCGCTGCTGAAAACGAACTGCACAGCCGTCACGCGAACGTGCCGCGCTGGCTGGCGTGAGCTGAAGCCTCCAGGCCTCGGGCTGAGTGGCTGAAGGCGCCCAGCGCTAGGGGCTCCGCGGCGCTACGTGGCCATGCCCAGCGTGGGGTGGACCCTGGACGCAACCACCATCGGCAACGCACTGGGCTGATGCCGCAGGTCCAGTCATTGCGTAACAACTCCACGATCGAGACAGTTCTGACGCCGATACGCAGGCCGCGTTGTATAAAGCGGCCCAGTTGTTCCAAACGCAAGTCGCCGGTCTGCGTCATCAGCGGCTCTTGACGCAGTAGCCACCGGATGAATACCAACCCAGGGGGCATCCCTTGCCACTCTTCTGGATCGCTTCCCTCTCGTTACTGGGGCTGCTGAGGCAGTAGTTGCCAGAGGAATAAAAACCCAGCGGGCAGCCAGCACCACTTTTCTCGATGGCGCCGCGGGTGTTGCCCCCGGAGCTGGGCACGCAGTAGCCGCCAGAGCTGTAGTAGCCAAGCGGGCAACCTCCAACCTTGGGCAGCGGTTGCACCGGCTGCTGGGCCAATGCCGAGATGCAAATACCGGCCAGCAGGGAGGCTGACGCCGCCAATGAAAGCAAGAGGGATTTGGCCATGGTGAGCGTCAACGCAAAAGGGGAGCAGCTGGCTGGGTGATGCGGCAGAGCCGGTTGATCTGCTCGGCCTCCTGCACCGTGTTTGCGATACCAGTGGTCAGGCCGGGTGAGCCCACCACGATTGATAGGCACTGGGCGCGGCTGATTGCCACGTTCAGACGGTTGGGCTCAAGCAAAAAGCCCAGGCCCCGTGGTGCGGCCTCACCATCGCTGGCTGTAAGCGAGTGGATCGCCACCGGCGCTTCTTGCCCCTGAAACTTATCCACCGTGCCGACGCGAGCCTTTGTGCCCAGTCGTTGCTGCAGGCGGTTCACCTGCACGTTGTAAGGCGCAGTCACCAAGATCTGCTCAGGTCCGAGTACCCCTCGCTTGTCCTGGCCCGCTGCTGCATGGCAATAGCTGCTGCCGAGCAGGGCATCAACTAGCTGCTCGATGCGATCAATCTCAGCTTCACTGCAGACGCTGCAGTCGTTGTGCTCCACCGCTTCAAAGACGAGGCCTTGTTGCGGCAACGGTTCCCCTGTGGCACCAATGCAAGGCTGCCGCCAGCTGATCGCGTTGCTGGCGTTTGCTGGGTTTGCATTGAGCCGGCCGTCATAAAAGAGCTGCGACACCATCGCCGTCAGCGATGGTTCCATCCGCCAGCTGGTGGCTAGGAACACGCCCCGATCCGCTGGCACCACATGGGCGCCCTGCATCAAATACTCCAGGCAGGAGAGCCCGGAATCCCCTGGATGATCTGCCTGGGTGGGCTGGGCCAGCTGCTGCTGATCGCCCACCAGCAGGATCGTTTTGGCGCACCGCGCCATCACCAGCAGGTTGGCCAGCGACATTTGCCCCGCCTCGTCGATCACCAGCAGATCGAACTGCTCAGAGAGCTCATCTCTGCAGAACATCCAGGTAGTACCTCCCACCACCGCCATTTCATCTGTCAACGCATGGGCTGGCACCAACGGAATACCGCTGCCCGCGAGTTGCTCTTCTGACTTGCTGTTGCTGCACTTGACCACCACATCAGGGAAGCCCTGCTTGGTGCAGGTGGCCTTGGCCTTACGCAGCAGGTTGTTGATTGCAGCGTGGCTATTGGAGCTGATCGCAACCCGCTTGCCCTTAGCCACCAGCTGGGCGATCACCTCAGCTGTCACCGTTGACTTTCCCGTGCCCGGTGGACCCTGCAACGCCAGGGCGGCGGCACCGCAACCGGCAAGAAAAGCGCTCAGGCGGCCACTAACGGAGTCCGGCTCTGCGCAGATTGCCTCGTTGAGGCTCGAAAGTTCTGCAACCGGCTGGCGCTCCAGAAGCTGCAACATCGCCTTGGGCAATCCCTTGCCGCCGCTAAGCCAGCAATTGGCCTGCTCCAGCAAGCTCTCGCGCAGCGATTCACTGATGTCAGCTGGCACCTTGATCAGTGAGCTGAGACCCTCGGGGATGCCATCGCTGAAACCCGCAGCGCGGCGCTGATCACGCTTTTTCCAGGGCAGCTTCAAGGTGATGCGGCCGCGCTCAGCATCAAGCGACTCGACACTCACCTTGAGGCCCGTTGCGGGGATCTCCAGCTGCAGGCCCCGATCGCCACTGCCGGCTGAGAGCTTGAGCGGCTGAGAGGGATCAAAGGCAAAGGTGTGGTAATCGGCGCCTGTGAGCTTGCTCGCTCGGGCCTCCACGCTTTTCCAGCGGGCCTCGGCGATCGCTTCCCCGTCGTCAATCAACTCAGCGGGGCTGAGCTCAGCCTTGTTGCGGCGATCGAAATAGGCCCACCAGGCCACCTTGGCTTCCCGGTGGTGGAAAGGCAGCAACTGGGCCAGCAGGCGCTGCACCCGCCAGCTCATGCCCCGGCTGCCGCACTCCTGTTGGGCAGCGAGCAGTTCATCGCTTGCGGTGGCCGGTGGGTCGCTCTGCAGTGTTTCCGGCAGCTCGGCCAGCAGCTGGGCACTGAGCTGCTCCAGCGGCCAGGGCTCCTTGTTCTCTTTCTCCTCCGCGCCTGTCGCTAGGGGTTGCTCTGGCAGGCCCTGCTCGCGGCGCAGCTGCAAAAGCCAGTCGTGCAGCAGCACGGTCGACTCGCAGTCCTCCCGGTTGTAGTTCTCGATGTCTTTGAGCAGGGGGCTGCCCTCTGGCAACGCACCGGGGCGGTCTGGTTCACCGGAGCTCTGCCAGTTCAGGTAAGCCACCACCGAATCGCCCGCGTTGGTCACCTCCGCCTCCCGGCGCTCCATGTAGAGGTGCTCAACTTTCTTGATCGAGTAGCTCGGTTCACCCAGCACGATCGAGCCGGTCACCACCGGCAGCAGATCCACCAGTAGCCCCGAGCGCAGCCACTCGTCGATCACCGCTTCTCGGGTGCAGTGCTGCTGCGCCAGACGGCGCATCGCAGTCTTCTCGTAGCTGGCGTAGTGGTAAACCCGCAGCGCTGGGTAACTCTGGCGCCGCGCTTCCACCCAATCCACCCACTGCTCAAAGGCACGCTTCTCCTCGATCGGGCTGTGGGCCCACCAGTCCTTGAACTCCGCCTTGCTGAGCGGGCTGTCGCGGTAGCAGGCACCAAAGAGGTATTCGAGCTTGGTGCCTGCAACCGAGTCCTGGATGCCCTCCATGTCAAACCAGATGTCGCCGGCATCGGCAGCCGGCAGCGCTGAGAGGCCTTTGCCGGTGACCACAGGGCGCAGCCGGTAAGCCGGTCTGCCTGCTGCATCAGCAGGGGTGAGTTGCAGTTCAGCCTGCTGCTTTAGTTCGTGCAGGCTCTCCGGGTTCAAGCCCGGAACTGCAGTGCCAGCAGGCAAAGCCGCAAGTGCGTCAATGGTGGTGATGCCAGCCCCGCGCAGCTTGAGGCGCTGGCTCTGGCGCATGTTCGCCACCAGCATCAGGTCGCGCTGCTCAGCCAACCGCTGCTCAATAAAGGCGCTCCAGCTGCTGTGGTCACCGGGCATGTCTTCTGGAACAGCCTGCGGGTCAAAGGAATCGCGAAAGACGCGGTAGCGCTGGCGCAGCAGCTTGTACCAGGACCAGAACTGATCGGTCGCGTAGCTCTGAAAGCGCCCACCACCGAGGTAGAGCTCAAAGTGATCAGGCCGCTGACCCAGCAATGACGTCAGTAGCTCGCAGTAGGCCGAGGCCTGCACCAAAAAGGTGGTCTTGGGCTTGGAGGCGAGCTTGCACTCGATCGGGATATAGCTCCACGCGCCAAGGGCAGAGGGTTGCTCGATGCGGCGCAGCAAGTCAGCCGATCCCCGCATCTCCTCGTTGCAGAGCGAGGCTTGATGGATGAAAGCAAAACCCTCTGCCATCGCCTCCTTGGTGGCGGCGTAGTCGGCCTCGTTCTGCTTGCCGGGTAGGCGGGCAATGCTGTTGCCCTGACTCTCCAGCTTGCTAAGCAGCACCTGCTCGTGGCGCAGGCCATCTAAAAACAGCTGCTTATCAAGAGAGCTGACCTCAGGCTTGCTTGCTGCAAACAACCCACGGGCTTCCAGCTCTTCCCACCAGGCGCCAATCACTGGGCTGCGGGAGAACAAAGAGAGCTTGCTTGGTGTTATGAGCACATCATGGAAAGCAATACGGCAGCAGCTAGCTGAATCCGTTAACGATAGAGCGCCCGGCCTGCTGTAAAAACCCCCTCTAGATCGGCGCTACGGAATATAGGCAGATCGCATAAACTTTGATATAGAACGATCTGGTACTGGCAGAAGGTGCGAGCCTCCGATAAGCCGTTCTCCAGGTGATCAATCGTGGGGCAATGAGCCTTACAGGGAACCATGAGACCCTTGGCCTGTCTTGCGACACAGCCCCCATTGCCTGACCCGTCTACCCTCGCGGTCAAGTTGTGCACAACCTGATGAGCAATTGCCCAAAGACCGACTCGCCCAATAACCCTAGCGGCTGATCACAGTCTCAGGCTGCTTTGGGCGCCACAAGCCCTTGCAAAACGACACAGCTATGCAGAAGCTGCATTGAAAACAAATAAAGCAATGGGCAGCCTGCTCTTTCGCAGGAAGATGACCCTGCAAATCGCCTAGTTACTCCATAGTTGCTCTAGATCAACGTTTCGATCATGCAGCTTCTTCGTCTTGAGCACGGTCACTGGAATTTCTTCTGCCCCGTAACCGGCAAAGAGGTCTACAAAGAAGAAGGCGGCTTTAACGCTGCTACCTTTCGAGGTGGCTGGCACCAGGAGGTGCCAGCCGAACCCCTAAATCTGGCGCCTGAACTCCAGCCGGCATGGGATGCCTACCTGGCCGAGGTGGAAGCAAAAGATGGCGACCTCGATGTGGCGGCCTTTCTTGAGAGCGTCGAGCAACCCGGCTGGGTGGCTTTTGAGATCACCACCTGTGGCATGGCCTGCGGTCCGGTGTGGGAGACCACCTGGACCGTGCTCGACCTCAGCGAGCAGGAGTAAGCGCAGTCACAATCACAGAAAATCAGTCAATAACTCGCCGTGCCAACCAACACCCAAATGGAGAGCTGCGTAGCTGATGAGCGCGGCTCACTCGTTTTCTGGTCGCCCAACCTGCAGCATCGCAAGCCAGCCAGCAAGGTTCAGATCATCGATGTCTTCTCCCTGCAGGTGGTCACTGGCTACATACGTGACCCTCAGGGCCGGCTATTGCTTGAATCCCATCCCTCGGTAGCTGCAGGTCGCAGTTGGAGCCTGGCCAAGGCAGCCCAATTGATGCGCAATGACGCCAGGCCAAATCGCTGGGTAGCCCTGCATTTCAATAAGCACGCCTGGGGGCTGTTCTGGGCTGGTGGTGGGTTGCAGCACTGCCGTGAGTTGCTGTCTCAGCAGATCCCGCCATCGGACATTTCCAGCGCACTGGTAGAGGCAAGCCCGGAAGCCCTGTTGCGGCTGGTTCTTGATCTTGGTGCTGATCAGCCCAGCCTTACTCAGAGCCCCACTGCAAAGCCTGCCAGCAATCATCACAAAGGGCCGTGGCGAATTATCGCCTTGACATCATTGGCCTGGCTGACTGCCCTAGTCGTGACGGTTGCAGGCTTCCTTACCGCACTGGAGCGTCAGGACCGCAAGTTGGAGTTGTTGCTGGAGCGAACATCACCACAATCCTCGTTGCAATGATTCACTGCGCGATGCAGGCAAAATATGCTTTCGCATAACAGAAGCATCTATTGATGAGAGTCGGAAGCTTTCAGGCTGAGCAACGTGGTGACGTATTCATCACGGTCTCATCTGACGAGATCACCATAGTTGCGTTTTCAGTGAGCTCGAAGATGGCACGTTGCTGAAAAAGCCTACCGATCTCGACAGCCTGTGATCGGGTCAATCCTGATACAGCCCAGCAATCCTCTTCCCAAATCGAATTAAGATCAGCAGAGCGCCCAATGACTCTCGTAAGATCCTTGGCTTCGGATATACTCCTGAGGTATTTGCCTAGAATCTCCGTACGTCGAGAGTTCTCTTCTTCTCCCAGAAAGTCTTCGTAGGGATTCTGAGCGGAAATCACATGTACGGGCGTAGATATGGACAGCCGTGTCGCACCTGATCCAGTAAAAACTGTGGATGGGCCTTCAGTGCTGATAATTTCTGTCTCGCAATATGCAGTCCAAACAGCTTCTCGATCAGCAAGAAGTCGTCTTACCCTACCGGCCAATAACTCGAGATCGCGAATGCGCCGCAGAACATCTGACGTATCTGCACCATATTCCAAGACAGTCCTGGCATGGGCGAGATGATTACGCATCTCATTGATCCTCTGAAGAGCAGCCCTGGCTTCACTTTTCGAACTGTAGTCAAGTGCCTTTCGCAGCTCCTCGCATTTAAGAATATATTGAATCGTGGTTATGAAATTGTCGGGTCTTTCACCGGCATCCTGCTGAGCTGCGTCAAGGCGCTTGGGTTCATCGGGTATCGGGCGCCCTTGGTATGAGCCGTAAAGACGACGTAAGCCACGTTCAATCCCCAGGATTACAGCGAAAAGATAGGCTGAAATCGTGGGACGGCCAAGATCCTGACGGCCAATGGTCCCAAGCAAGGATCTATTGGCACGCACAAATAACCAGCCATGTTCGGCAAGCTGTTCAATCGTATAGTGCAGAGACGAGCAGTGATCAACCCAGTGCTCAGCAGGCGTATCAACAGCGTACTGGCCGACCTTTTTGACTGTTCTGTCTACGTCAAGACTCATTCGCAATACAATCTGAGTACCGCCACTACCTGCGACAGGGGCCTGGTCAAGTTCATAAAGCTGCATCAATAGACTGGCCTGCTCCGTTGATACATCAGGGTCCAGCTCAAAAGGATTACGGCTGCAGATATGCTCGGCGAGGAAAACGGTAGTTGCAAGTTCCTCGATTCTCAGATCTCGATCCAGCATTGCCATCGGTCACCCTGATGCGACTATACTTTGCATACGGTCATCATACCGTCCAGTTTCAATTCTCGCTCCACCCCCTTGCGACCTTGAGCCATGCCACCCAGCACCGTTGAACTTGAAGCCATCATTGAGGATGGACAATGCGTTTACTCATTGTCATGGGATACTGATAGCCCGTTTGGAGGATCGGGTTGCGAGCGCGTCTACGCCCTCAATGGAGCTTATGCCGTTGCATTTGATGTCGGAGAACGTTCTGGCCCTTACTCCACACTGTGTGATGCAATCAGTGCGACAGAGCAGCTCTACCTGGTTGGGCCCGCCACGAAAGAAATCGAAAGCAAGGAGCTCAACATTGACGAAATTATCTCCCTGCTTAAGCCATTTGAAGGCGTGGAAGAACCTGAGTTAAAGATCAGGATCAATGGCGTAGTTCGCACGATTCAGTCAAGCTGACCTGCAGTGCAGATCAGGCTTCGTCACATCATCAGATGATTCAGCGGAGCGGGAGAAGCGCTTTGAAAACAGTCATGCTTCTGGCGGCCACCCATCTTCGATCGCACGTCGGGGCCAGCAGCCATCTTTAGCGCTGGCACCGTTCCGTACATCCGTGCTGCTCGCAGCCACTGGTGTGCGGCAATCGATGCTGAGCTGAGCCGGAACTTGCCAATGGCAGTGGCGCTAGCCACTGACTTGAGCGCTCCGGCCGCCATAGTCCCGGCATGTCCAATTCCTGGCTGGCTTCGCTTTCCCTCCTAGGGATTCTCGTGTCGCTTCATATGCCAATGGCATTACAGGCGCAAACGGATAGGGCCACCGTGCTCTCCATCGGCGACGGCGACACGATCCGGGTGCACCAGGTGGGCAAGGCCCTCACCGTGCGGTTGGCCTGCATCGATGCCCCCGAGACGGCCCAAAGCCCATACGGCCAGCAGGCCCGCATGCATTTGCAGCAGCGCCTACCCATCGACAGGGAAGTAAGCCTCAACATCAAAACCACCGATCGCTACGGCCGCTTAGTTGCCGAGGTTTTCAGCGGCGTGAACATAAACCTGGCGCTGGTGGAAGACGGCCAGGCCTTTGTCTACCGCCAATACCTGCGCGGCTGTGATGCCAAGGTTTATCTAGAAGCAGAAGAGCGGGCCATTCGTGCACGCCTAGGGGTTTGGCAGGTAGAAGGCGGCATCACCCGGCCGTGGGACTTCCGCCGCGGACGCCGCGCAGCCGTTATTCCTGATGGCACCACCCCGTGGGGCCGCCGTTACCGCTGCAGCGAGATCAGCTCCTATGCCAAAGCCCAGGAGCTGCTGCGCCAGGGGCACAGCTATCTAGATGGCAATGGCGATGGGGAGGCCTGCGCATCTCTGCGATAAGCAGCGATCCAAAGAGCCATCTCAAGAGGAGTCATCTGCATATAAAGCGTTGTACCTATGCGGTGTTGGCATTGAATCAGCTGTTATCAGCAGTTTGCGGCACCTGAGGGTCTAGATCGGAGCCATTCAGCTGCTGACCATGCACTCCATCTATCGACTTGCGGCCGGCACTGCTGCAGCAGCAGCAATCGGACTCTCGGCTACGCCTGGTGTGGCTGCGGTGTATCAAGCCCTCTGCACCGGTGGCTCGGAATGCACCGTCACCCTGGCTAATGGTCAGATCGGTACCCCTGGACTAGTCATCAAGAAAGATCAGGTGCTCTCTTGGTCGCAGGGTGGCTCAGGAAGCAAAACTGATGTCGGCATGGGCGTTGCTGGCGTTGTGCTCTTTGGCATACCAGGCCTGATCGGCTTTGCTGCCAAAAAACACGACTACACCTTCTCGATCAACTACGTCGATGAAGCAGGCAATATTCAGGCAACGGCAGTTGGCTTCAAGAACAATGTCCCAGCCAATCAGTTCATGATGGAAATGATGGGTATGACGGGGTTGAGCCTCGGGGAGGTCAACAAGGATCTCCAGGGGCGTATTGATCAGATCAAGGCAGAGTCAGCCGAGAAGGCACGCATTGCGTCACTGGACTGCGCCCGTGCGCTCAAAACCTATAGCTGCAGCTGGGATGCCTACGTAGCAGCCAACCCAGCTGTCCAGATTTGGGCCAAGAAATACCCCTCAATGGTTCCAGCAGAGAAGGCGCGGCTAAGAGCAATCGATTGATCCCGTGGAGCGGCTGGTACGCATTAAACACATTAGGACTGGATAGTGGTGATCTGGCTGGTATCTTCCTAGCGGGGATATTCCTTTGTACTTATGTTTACCGGTCCTGAACTGCTCGCCAAGCTCAAGGAGCTTGGCGATGTCTCAAAATCTGAGTTGGTGCGTGAGTGCGGCTACTGGAGCACCAAAAAAGATGGCAGCGAGCGCCTCAACTTCACCGCTTTCTACGAGGCACTGCTAAACGCCAAGGGGGTGAACCTCGGCACCGATAGCAACGGCCGGAGTACTGGCAAGGGTGGCCGCAAGCTGAGCTACACCACCAAGATCCAGTTCAACGGCAATCTCATGATGGGCAAGGCCTACACTTCCATGCTTGACCTCAAGCCAGGCGATGAGTTTGAGATCAAGCTGGGCAAAAAGCAGATCAAGCTGATTCCGCTTGGCAGCACAGAAGAGGAGTGAGCAGCTGCTAGGCGGCTGCTAGTGAGCATTTGTTGCGCGCAGGCAGCCGCCATCTGTGATCTCTTGCACAGTGACAGCAGGCGCCAGTGAGTTAGGTGCCGGCATGAGCGCCTGCACTCCCTTGCCCGGCCGCTCCAGAGAATCCCCCGCTCACCCCGGGGGTTTTCTGTTGCTGGATTTTTGAGCAGCTCTGCGCAACCTCTTGGTCTGCCAATTCCGTCAGCGCGGCAACGGGCACAGCAAGGGCCCTGGCATGCGGCAGGTGCGCCAGCCCCCCTTAGTGGTGGAAACCTCCACGCCGATCAGAGCAGCGGGGTCGTTGCTTTCAGTGATCGGTTCAACCCAAGCAATCGCATCAGCAATTGCGTCATCAAGGCTGCTGTATTGGGCGTCGAGCTCACGGTGCGGCTCACAGCCACCATCAATAAGGCGGTAGCAACGATCTACCCCTTGGCCAGTTGAAATCTGCATCCGCTTCCTCTTAGTTTTGCCGGGCGCACCTAACGGAGCGGCCCAGCTCATCACGATGGCTAGCCAGCAAACCGCTTGGCTGTATCGAGCAGAACACGTTGATCAGTTGTTACAGCCAGCCCCGATAAGCGCTGCGCTGCTTTCGGGCACTGGCCTTAGATCGAGCAGAGCCGAACTGGGGACTGACGCCATTGCGGCGGCGTCTTACCCAGCTGCCCTGGCGAATCAGGCGGCTATCGGCAGCATTTGCCTGCTTCACAGACACCAAAGTTCCATAGCCCGCCTTATGGCGAGTACTAGCGCGGCTGCGGGCCTGACTTGCGCTGCTGGCTGGCACCACCGTGGCGGTGCTCCTGCGGCTCCAGAACGCCAGGTAGTAACGCCAGCTCGCCATGTCTTTCAGCTCACCGGCGGCTGTTGCGGCCGCCACTGGTCGTAAAGCCAGCCCGGTAAAGCTCACTGGCACTCATCGCCTGGGGGTTGAGAACCTCGCCAAAGCCACTACCAGCGGCGGGCGTTATGGCCAGCCCAGGTGTCCCCGTGCCCATGGCACCGCGCTGTTGAAACAGGAAGCCGTAGACGGGGTGGATGCGCAGCTGATCGAGGAAGTCAGCGGTGCTAAGTGGCCGCCCGTCATCGCCCAGCAACGGCTGGCCCTGGCTATCGAGTGGTTCGAGCACATCACTTCCGTCCTTGCCGGCGCTGAGGCGAAAGCTCTCCCCTAGCTGACCCTTGAAAACATCAAAGAAGGTGCCGCGCCCGTCACCGCCGGTGCGGCCCTCTGCTTCTGAGAAAGCGCGCTCCAGCAGCCGTTCCTTGCGCAAGGCCAGCACAAGGGCCTGGGCGCCATCGCGTTCAGCAGCCACGGTTGCCACCTTTTTGGCGGAGGCTTCTTCCATCTGCCGTTCGCGCAACTCCACCTGCTGCTCCAGCAGTTGCTTCTGCCGTTCTGCCTCCTGCAGGCGGGAGTATTCCTCTGGGTTGATTTCAGAGAAGCGTGTCAGCTGCTGCCTTACGCCACGCAGTTCTTTTTCAAGGTGGTTGGTGCGGCGCCGCTCGGCCTTAAGTGCCTCGCTGAGGCCGTCCTTTCCCTTTGTGGCCGGCTCATGGCCACTGGAGGCAGGATCATCGGTGCTACTTCCGTTGTCATCAGAAGAACTGTCCTGCTCACTGGCGTCTGTGTCGCGGAGGTCCAGCAGTTCGTTGCCTTCACCCGAGCTGCGGGGTGTGTTGATGTTGGTGCTGGAAGCTGTGGTGCTTGTGGCCATGACCCGTCTCGGCTGTCAGTGGGATGGCAGCCCATCACGGCGCTGCTGTTACCTGTTGCCGAGGGGGGGCCTGTTTCGGGCAAGCCGCCTTAGCCTCAGGGCATGAGCACCGTTCAAGACATAGAAGCTGCCGTGGAGCAGCTAGCTCCCGAGCAACGGGCCCAGTTCCGCGCTTGGTTCGAAGCCTTTGATGCCCATGAATGGGATCTGCAAATCGAGCAGGACCTAGGAACTGGTCAGCTGGACTGGCTGGCTGAGGAAGCCCTTGGCGATCTGGCTGCCGGGCTCTGCACCGATCGGTGAAGCATCGCGCCAGTCCTCGCTTCTGGTCCTCCTACGAAGCCCTTCCCGTCGCTGTGCAAGAGCTCGCTGAACGGACCTACGAGCAGCTCAAAACCGACCCACGCCACCCGTCGCTGCACCTCAAACGCATCTGCAGGTTCTGGTCTGTGCGGGTGGGGCTGAGGCATCGCGCCTTGGTAGTTCAAGCATCAGAAGATGAGCTGCTTTGGGTATGGATCGGCACCCACGCTCAGTACGACCAGCTCCTCAAGAAAGGCTGACGAAATAGCTCACTCCAACCGATTCGGCTTAAGCGTGCCAAACACCCGCTCACCAATCAGCGGCTGCACCAGACCGCCAATGCCGCCTGAGCCATAGCTGGCGCCAAACTCCAGCACCGTGAACAGGGTGTACTGGGCATAGGGATCTACCCCTGCATCACCTGCGGCATTGAGCAGGGTTAGATCACCAAGCCAAATTGAGCCCTCGCATGGGGCCACAACAGTTCTGCCTCCGGAAGACACACGCCGGCCGTTCTGACTCCACTGCAGCTCCTTACTCAGCCAGATCGCACCAGGGTTGGGAGGCAGCCGGGTGGCACGGCAGATCATCCCTTGAAAGGTGAAGTCACCGGTATCAACACCAGGGCCGTTATCTCTGGCGGTGATGTAACGGGAGCGCTCAAGAAAGCACTCGAGTACGTGGCTAGCCACCACAGCAGAGGTCGTGTCACCAGGGATGGCGTTTTCGCCCAGCAGTAGCCGGGCATTGGCAAATGGCTGCAAGGGGGTGGGGCCCCATAGCGCTGAGTTGCGCTGGTGCTTGCCACTGGTGATCTGGCGGGGGCTGATCATTGCCAGCGCTCAACCCCTCAGCAGGGCCGCGCTGCCAGTCATCACCGCGGCAGCAGCTGTGAACTGAACCCAGCTAGCCAGCCCTGGCAGCAGGAGCAACAGCTGTTCTCCGTAACGGCGCCGCTGGTTAAGCAGTGCCGCCGCGCAAGAGCGGGGATTGGCATAGACGGTCTCGCTCTCCTGGCGCAGCAGCGCTGTGTCGTAGGCGATTACGTCGGCTTTCTGCAGTGGTGCATCGCCGCCGGCTGCAACCGAACCAGCGAGCGGCCCGGAGGAGGAGCGCTTCTCGATTGCCTGCTCCTGCTCCGGGCCAGGCGCCAGCAACTGCTGATCGATCAGTGCCACCGCATCAAGCAAGGCGCGGGCACTGAGTACCCCAGCTGGGTGGTGGCGCTCCAAGTCCGCCATTGCCCGTCCGATGGCGTCAAGGCAGGGCACAGTCGCCGGCAGGGCTAGCGCCTGACGGATGGCTTCTTGATCCTGCGGTTGCCAGCTCACCGCGGAGCCTGAATTCAGCAACGGGACTACTACGCAGCATCCAGGGCCATTGCCGACCATGCAAAACCTGTATTACAGTTGCTCCATTCGTCGTACTGGGTTTAGCCCTGCGGGCCATGCCGCTCACCGTCAGGCTCGATTCCGACACCGAGCACTTTCTCAATGACCTGCTGGACGAAACCGGCCAGGACAAAAGCTCTCTGATCCGCCAGCTAATCCGTGAGCGCTGGCAGCAGCGGCAGCCACGACCCTCCATCACCCAGCAACTGGGCGGCCATCCACAAGCCTTCCTCGATACCCTGCCAGCAGGCAGCGCGGAACGGCAGCAACGGCGCCGGCTTCTTGGTCAGCACCTACAAAAGCGCCGAGCGGAGCGGAGCTGATGCAGCGGATCTTGATCGATTCCGGCATCCTGCTGAGCTACTACCAGCAGCAGGAACCGCTCCATCAAGCGGTTATCGCCTTCTTTGACCAGAACACTGCTCAGCTCATCACCTCACCTATTTGCATCGCTGAGGTGCTCTGGCTGCTTGGTAATCCAGGTAACCCCGGAGTGCTGGCTGCTCAAAACCACCTGCTTACTGCTGTGAGTCGTGGTGGCATTGAGGCCATCAACCTGCTTCCAGAGGACTATGCCCGTGTCGCCGAGCTCAACGGGCGCTACGCAGACCTGCCAGGTGATTTCGCCGATCTCACCTTGGTGTCCCTCTCTGAGCGGCTTGATATCGCTGAGATCCTCACGCTTGACAGCGACTTTGATGTCTACCGGCGTTTCCGCAAGCAACCCTTCTGCCGGATTCCTCTTGGCTGAGCAAAGGCCCTAGGTAGATGCCGGGGCAATTCCGGCCAGATCCCCCAGCCATTGCCGTAGGGCCTGCTCGCTGATGATTCCCCGCTCCTGCAGCTGGAGCATCTCGCTCACGGTTGGCTGGGGCTTGGGTGCTGGTGCCAGCGGGCTGATCTCCACCGTCAGGGCAGCACCTTCCTGCACGGGTAGCGGTTCACCGGTGATGGCGCACCAGTGCTGCAGCAGAGAAGAGAACATCGAGGCCTTTTGGATCGCCTGGCTCTGCAGCAGGGCGTAGGCCTGGGAGGCCGCCATCGAGATCTCCATCGCCGTGCGCGGTGCCCCCTGGGCAGCAGCGGGGATCAGGGCATCACGGCGCATGCCTTGATCCAGCGATTCCAGCCAGGCGCGGTGTTCAGCCAAAGACCGGGCCTGGATCTCGACGAACTGGAAGCTGGCTCCCTCCGGTAGGTCGATGACGCTGTTTGGTCCCAGCACCACAGGCTCACTGGCTGAGCTACTTCCCATCGGGCCAGCCACACCGGTGCGTACTCCCACCGGCAGTGCCGTTCGGTACAGCAATTCCTGGTAGTCGCTCTGGCAGCGGAAGTGGTTGAGGTACTGGTGGGCCAGACCAAGGTGGGGCAACTCCCCCTCTCCAAAAGCAGCGCCATGGCTGGCATACCAAATTGCAGGTAGTTGGTTGATGCCGCGGTAGTGGCGCTTATCAAGCCGTTGCGTGCGCCAGCCGCTGGGGGCCTGGGGATCGGGCACAAGGGTCTCAGTGCTTAGGTCCATGCCAGCCACTCCGGGGCCATCAGCATCTAGAGAAGCTGTCAGGTACTGCCAGGGGTGGGGTGGGGGATCCTGTGCAGGTGGTGTGTCGGTGGTTGGGTGAGGGGCATTGGGGCGCCGCTCCCGCCAGGTGATCGCATCTGGCAGCGCATGGTTGCCGGGCAGGTGCCAGTGCAAAACATCTCCCCGCTCATTAAGCAGCAGCCGCGGCAACGACAACCGGTCGCCATTGCGCAAGGCCTGCTGGCGATCACCCTCGCTGGGCCAGAGGTGAACCGGTGGGATCACACTTACAAGGGCAGCACCATCTCTGAGCACCAGCAGATCAGCGGCTTCTAGGAACACCCCCAGGTCGGTGCCGCAGCCATCCACATCACTGATCACCGCCTGCAGCGTGGCCGGCAGCTCACGCCAATGGCTGGAGGCCAGCATTCCGGCAAAGGTGCGCAGGGCATCACGAAAGAAGCCCGATGGCAGGGCTGCCTCTACCCGGCGCCGGTACGCAGATTCAGGTTCCCGTTCGCCGCGGGGCAGGTAGTGCTCTCGGCGGCCCGAAAGCAGGTGCCAGCAGTCCTGCACCAGCTCCAGGCGAGGCAGCAGTGCCGCCAAGGTCGGGTGGAGGGGCCAGGGGATCGGACCAGTGGCCAGCGACAGCAAAAGAGATCAGCAACTGCGGGCTATTGCCGGCGGGAGAAATTCAGCATTTGCCGGGGTGGCTTTGTTGGCGGGGCTGCTGTGATCGTGTATCCGGCTAAACAGGTGGTTATCGGACCTGCACAAGATCCCGCAGCAAGATGCACCAGCTGCAAGCAATCAAGTTGACATATAAATTTCAGCAGTCGCCAGTGGGAGGCCTAGAGTCGCTTAGGCTGATCGGGGCGGATTGGGCGCTATGGATTTCACTCTTAATCAGTGTTGGCTACACAGAGGGAGCGAATGACTAGTCATCCATTTATTGTTGGCGAAAGATATACAAAGTCCGACATTTACAGGGTGTGCGAAGTTCCTGCATCAAAGCAGAAGGGTAACTGGAACACTGGATATACAAAATACGAAGGAGACTGGTTTATTTTTTGTGGCGTGGGTGTGCCAGGCCGTACAGGTCATAATTATGGAAACCATTTTGCAGGTGATGACCTTATTTGGTCCGGGAAAACCGCTTCTCATGTCGGTCAGGAATCAATCCGCTCATTGCTAAATCCAGTTGAAAACATATACGTCTTTTACCGTGAGGAAGACAGGGATCCTTTTACCTTTGCCGGTCTCGCGCATGCAAAAGATCACAAAGAAGTAGTACCAGTGGAAATCACCTGGTCTTTCTCGGCCTCTGCAGCCCAGCGACCCGAGGTTCTGCCAGAGGAGGTGGAAAACCCTGAAAGCTATGTGGAAGGTGCAACAAAAACTATCTCAGTCAATATTTATGAAAGGAATCCACAAGCAAGGAAAGCCTGCTTGGTGGCTCATGGCCACCGATGTTCAGTGTGCGACTTCAGCTTTGAAGCGTTGTACGGCGAGATCGGGCGAGGCTTTATTCATGTGCATCATTTGAAGCAGTTGGCAGATATAGGCTCTGAATATCAGTTGAATCCATTAACAGATCTCCGGCCTGTTTGTCCTAACTGCCATGCGATGCTTCATCGCAGAAGACCCGCCTTCTCAATCGAAGAACTTGTTGAGTTGCGAGACGCCGCTAAAAAGGCAATCAACCGGACGCACTAAACCGTGCCGGTTATTCCCACCGTTGGCAATCATTTTCAAGCCGATCCTCAGCATGCCTAAACAGACATGGTCAGCCGTTAAGACTGTTGTTGGCAAGCTGAGCCAGGATGAACTTCTTGGCCTTGTCGCCGATCTCTACCGACTCTCCAAGCCGAACCAGGCATTTCTCCACGCTCGCTACGCGGATGCGGAGGCTGCGATGGAGGATTGCAAGAAGATCATCTCCGACTGCCTGTATCCGGATATGCAGCGCGATCGCCCTCTGCAGGTCGCAAAAGCCAAAAAGGCTGTTGCTGATTTCTGCAAGGCGGTCGCTGAGCCAATACTCCATGCGGAACTGATGGTGTTCTTTTTGGAGCAGGGCAATGCCTTCACCGTTGAATACGGCGACATCGATGCAGGCTTCTACGACGCCTTGCTCGTCATGGCCAGCGGCGCTGTCCAGGCGATCTGCGGACTGCCAAAGGAAATGCAGGAGGCCTACGGGGAACGGCTCGCCGAGGTCGTGCGCTCGTCTTCTTATATCGGCTGGGGCTATCACGATGGACTCAAGCAGATCTACACCGCTGCCTTTCCTGACTGGAATTGACGGCTACTCCGGGCAAGAGGACATCACTCCAAGGATTCATCCGTTTGGCTTAGCGCCATCGCCACCACCCGCACTGAGCAGGCGGCTGCGATCTCAACCCAACGCTCTGGCGTGAGCCCCAACTGCTCGGGGATCTGATCTGCAGCTATGCCCTGCCGCAGCAGCTTCTGGCCCCTGGCATGTAGCTCCCGCCAGCGGCCGGGAACTGAGATCAGAAAGCCCTTATCGCGCAGGTAGTGGGTGATCTCGCCGTTCACAAATGGTCTGGCGTAGGCGATGAAGTTGGAGCTGCTGCGGTTCATCCGCTTGCAGTCGTAGCGGCGTGATGCCTTGATCAACCCAATTGCTGCCAGCTGCTCGAGGTCTTCTTTGGGATGGCCGGTGCGGCGGGCGTAGTTGCCCGCCACCTTGGCCGCAAAGTGCAGATGCTCCACCACCAGGGCATCAGCAGCGCCGTGGGGCGAACTGCAGGGTCGCTGCCGGCAGTGGTTTTGGGAGACAGGGCTCATGGCAGGGCGGCAGTGAGGGGTCGGGGGCTATCCCCCCATCAGCGGGAGAAGAGCAGCGGTCTTGCGGCAGTGCTGCCGCTGCCTCGCCAGTGCTGGTTTTGCAGCCAGATCACCCCCTGGCAGAAGGCATCCACCAGGTCGTCATGGGCGGCATTGGGAAAACCCAGCAGCTCAGTGATCAAGTCGTCGTTGCCAGGGCAGAAGCCCAATTGGCCGGCCTCAAGCAAGGGGGCGACGGCATGGGCGCGGCTCACCTTGCTGCCGACTGGCCGCACTGCGATCAGTCCAGGTATCTGGCGCTGGAGCAGCTGACAGACCGCCGGGCCATTGGCGGCGTCTTCTATCAACACCGCATCGGGGCCTAGCCCCTGCGCCTTCAGAGTGGCCAGGCACTGGCTAAGGAATTTGACAACATCCGGCAAGTCGAGGTGGTGGTGCTGGCTCCAGAGCACCTCAATGCGGTGACTCGGTGCTTCTGATCTGCTGATCGCACCTACAGGTGCGACTTCTCCACTGCGCGCAGAAGCAGCGGTGCGATGTAGCTGCAGGCCCTGGCCATGGGCCTCAACTGCAGGGTGAACAGCTCGCTGCTCTGCAAGCAGACCGAGCAGCACAAAAGCGCAGTAGTCGTTGGCCTCGCCGCCCTTAAAGCTCAGGTCACAGCTGAGCACCAAAGGAGAGAAGGGCTTCTGCTGGCCTTTCTGGGGCTGGCCCCTATGTACCGGGCCCCTCTGGGGCTGCTCCCTTTGCGGCGTCTGCAGCAGCCAGTGCCGCTGGAACAGCAGACCCTCAGCCGGTGATGGTCGCTGCTGGTAGAGGGCATTCCACCAGTAGCTGCCGGCGCGGATGCGGATCTGCTCAAGCTCCGCAGCAGGAAACCGCTCTGGGCATAGCGGTTGACCGGGCTGGCGCCAATCAGGCTCGAGGCTGCAGGTATCAGGAAAGCGCAGTTGCTGGGCCGGATGTTCAGCAATGGCCGGCAGGTTGAGCACCTGCCAGTGCTGCGGTGCGGCGCCACTTTCTTGGCTCAGTAGCCAGCCGATCAGATCGTCCTGATGCCAGCGGGTGAGCACCACCACCTGGGCGGCGCCAGCGGCGCCATTTACGCCTGGTTCTGATCTAGTCAGCCAGACGGATTGGAACCATTCGATCAGCTTCTGGCGTTGAGCTGCGGAGTTGGCATCTTCTGGGCCCTTGTACGGGTCATCAATGATTCCTAGTGCATAGCCCTTGCCCGTAAATGGTCCCCGCACACCGGCGGCAATGCAGCCGCCGCGATCAGGGGTGAGCCAGTTACCAACGGCGGTGGAGTCCTTGGAGAGGGGATGACCAACCGCGCGGTAGTAGTGCCTCGCTTCTCGGCTATGGGCATAGGCCAGCTCGGCTGAATAGGAAGCAATGGCGCAGAAGCGTGTTGGGTAGCGGCTCACCCAGTAGGCGGGAAACAGCTTGGAAACCAGGAGCGATTTCCCCAAGCGCGGCGGACAGCAGACGATCAGGCGATTGAGCTCGCCATCAGCAACCCGCTGCAGCAGGGCAATCAATCTCTCGGCCCAGGTGTGGAAGGCGTAGCCGGGATAAGCGGCCACGATGAAGTCACGAAAGCTCTGCTGCTCCTGCTGCTGGGCTTGGCTGCGGTTGGGATCGGGAACATCCAGCAGGCCCCAGTCAGCCCAGAGGTCGGTGGCCGGGTCTAGGAGCAGGCCTGCCATCAGAGCCTTTTCTCAGGCGCCGATTCAGGTGGCTTGAGTGGTGCGCGCAGCATCCCGCCGATCTCGGCGATCACCCGGAAGGCACCGACGGCTGCAGAAAACTGCTCAGCCTCCATGGCGCGGCGGGCGCATTCATTGAGGGCAAAGATCTGCTCGGCCTGATGCCGCTTGCGATCGCGAACCAGCTCCTCGACCATGCGCTGACGGGCAACGTTGAGGTAGCGGTTGAGGGTCTGGATGTTCGTGACGTTCCAACTGTCACGAGCGTTCTCGTAGATCTGATTAAGGGCTTTGCGTTGTGCAATCCAAAGCTGGGCCTCAGCAATGCGGCGCTCCACCTCGTAGCGAGTGGGTCTGGTTGCATTGGGAGCGGGCTTGCCTTTGACGCGCCGCGGGGGGTTGCGATCACCGATTGGTCTTGAGGGATCGGTAGGTGCGTAGAGGGGTTTGCCTTCCCCGTCCTCAGCGTTAGCCGCATCACGCAGGAGCTCGGCGTTGTCCTGCTCGTCTGCAGTGGGCTCCTCTACCAGTGCGGCCGTAGAGCAGCTCGGCGCAGCGAGGGACGCGTCGCTTGACGCGGTGCCCGCAAGAGAGGGGGGCGAAAGAGAGGGGTCCGGCTTAGCCACTGAACTTGCTACCTGGGATACCGCTGCGCAGTCATCGGAGATGGGGCATGAGCCCGGTCCGATCAAATGCTAATACGCCGCCGTATGGAGCGGTTAGCGTGCAGCGGCAGTGCACTTTTGGGGCATGAAGGATTCCAAGATCGTGATCGTGGGGGAGGTGATGGAGCGAGTAGAGGCAATGATTCCGCCGTATATCAGCAGGACGGCCTGGATCAATTTGCTGCTGGAGCAGGCCTTGGCGGAGGCGGAGCAGAAGTGGGAAGCCAAGGGTCGTGCCTGAGCTACCTACCCATGCGCAGGGGGAGTCAAGCTGGGCACCTGAAGACGCCGTCTGCGAGCTCAGCGGGCCTAGCCATTGGCAGAGCGACTTTGAGGAGCGCGCCAGCTGGTGCGACGCCGAGATGCGGGCATACCTGCTGCTCCAGTGGGTGCCCTATGGGCTGGAGGCTGCCTTTAGCGAGGAGCTAGCCGCAGCTGGGCACTACACCCGCCTGCAGAAAATGCGCAGCACCCAGGCACTCGACGACTGGGACGCTGCCAATCCAGTCACTTCCAGCCGTGAACGAGCAGCGTTCAGGGAACTGAAAAGGCTGGGTATCTATACCCAACAAGACTATTACCTGCCAAGTAAAGCTGATGAGCAAATTTACAGCAAAAGACTTAAAGAAGTTGAGCGCAAGATCGGCCGCCGAGAAGGAAGCAGAGGAGGAAACCCACAGAAGCCACAAGGTTCTGATCGAGCACGTCGAGCGCGCCGCCGAGGTCACTAGGGGCTGGAGCGATCACGCCGCCTTGGAGTGGACTGAGGAATACCTGGTGCGTAATGGCATCACGGTGCCAGCAAAGCTGAGCATGTTCCTAAAGGAGGCCAGTGGCCTGTGGCTTGCCATCCCGGAGCCAAGGCGTAAAGGAGAGCGGATGGATACGACACCAACCCCTTGGGTGTGGGAGGGAGTCGTGATGGCCGGAGCCATGAACCTGCTTGTGGCACCACCAAAGATTGGCAAGTCAGCGCTGATGGTCGGGATGATCGCAGCGTGGTGGCACGGCGAGGCCGAGTACCTGGGGCGACCACTACACGGCACCTGTCCGCGGGTGTTCGTTGTTGGCACGGATCAACCAGAGAACGACTGGTTCACGCTGCTCAAACGAGAAGGCCTGATTAGAGAAGACGGAACGATGGGCGGCCCAGTAGAGGCCCTATGGCACGCAGGAGCTCCCTTGCACCTAAACGAGCAGGGGATTGGGAAGTTGAGCCAGTTGGCGCAAGACAACCCTGGCGCGATGTTCCTTGTTGACAGTTACCACGCCTGCGTCAGCCCGCTTGGCATCGATGAAGCCACCAGTGCATTCGATGGTCCGGCCAGACGGCTGCAGGAGGCGCTAGCGCCCCATCAAGCAACGCTGGTAGCAATCCACCACGCCAACAAAAGCGTATCTGGCGGAAACGCGACGAATGCATCACGGGGAAGCAATTCACTGCCAGCAGCGGCAAGCCTGACGATCCTGATGAACTGGCTAAAGCAGCCGGTCGACGGGCAGACGCAAAGCGACTTCCGCGTTGTTGTTAAGACGCAGGGGCGCGCCAAAGGTTCGACGTTGCTGGTGGAGCTAGAAGACAACGGCTGGGTGTGCCATGGCGATGGCCAGGGCGTGCTGCAAGCGGAGTCACTAGCGGCAGCGCAGCTGGAGCTGAGCGGGCGTCAAGCAGACGCCTTTGACTACATCGCAGAGCGGTGGGAGTTAGGAGGCTTCCAGGTCTCTGGCGTGGAGCTTGCCAGCCACCTGAACCTGCAGGGGAATAAGGCGAACCGTTGCTTGCAGCAGCTGCTGGCTAAGGGTCTGATCGAGAAGGTCGGCCAGAGCGAACCTGCAGAGCAAGGGGGGCGGCCATCAGGCCTATTCGCCCCCACTAACCCCCTCCCCCCAGAGGGGGTGATAAAGGGTGAAAAAGGGAAAAACCCCTCGCGTACGTACGAAATAAAGGGTTTTTCACCTTCTTCTTCTTTTACACACGCGTACGGGGGAGGGGGGTTAAACACACCCCCTGTTGAACCCGCTGCAGCCACTGGAGAAGCCGTGGCTGCAGCAGAAGGCTTAATCACACCCCAGCCCCAAAAGGGGATGGCTGTCGAAAAGCTCGGCAGCGATGGGCGCTGGCAGAACGGCTGGGTGATCCAGGACGCCAGCAAGCCCCACAAGGTTGAGATCGTTCGGCTGGGTAACCCGCTGCTGAAGTTCATCGCCCAGCGCTGGCTCCTAGACATCAGGCCTTGCTCTGGCTCTCCATGGCCAGCTGGCGACCCTGGCCATGAGCTGGCGCAGCCAGAAGAGCACCGAGGCCTAACCGGCCTGGTTGAGAGCGCTGAGTCCGGCTCACAGGAAGAGGACTGGATCTAGCGGCTGCCCTGTTCAACGACTTCATATGCCTAGGTAAGGGTATATTCAGAAGATCTGCGGCTGTGCCTGTCTCCCTTAATGCTTGCTCCCCTGCCCATCCACTTCGATGCCAGCTGGCACCGCTATTGCTGGAAGCCAACAGGGGAGTGGCTGCTCCATTCCGTCACCAAGGTCACAGGAGCCAGCAAGAGCGAAAGCCAGAAGGCGGTCTTCTTGAAAACGCAGCACCTCTGGGAGCCCCGCGGTAAACACGTTCACGCCTGCCTTGAGGCCTTCCTCTCCGGTGGCCCGCAGCTGGATGCGGGTGACTACGGCGACTGGGTTGAACCTTTAGTGGCACACCCGTTTTGGAGCAAGGTCACACCGCTGGCGATCGAATACCGCGTCTGTGACCTGGGCCGCTCGATCGGCGGCTCCCTCGATGCCCTTGTGCAGCACGACAACGGCAAGGTGCTGCTGCTTGATCTCAAAACCCAGAGCAGCGCCAGGGCCAGCACCTACAGCACCGACGCCCAGCTGGGCGGCTACCTCTCCATGCTGAAGCTGCATCACCCAGCGCTCTGTGTCGATGAGTGCTTAACGGTCTGGTCCAAGCCAGGTAAGAGCGTCATCACCAGGGCAGCCGCTGCTCAGTGCGGAGCGGCCTGGACCGGCGCCGTTGACCAGTTCATGGGCTACCAGGAGTTCCTGTAGCCATGCAGCTCCACCCCGCTACAACAGCTGGCTTGCTGTTCGGCATTGGGCTCGGTGTGCTGCTGATCCAGGCAGCACCAAAGGGGAGCCTCGCGCCTGCTGGCTATGCCGGCCTGCTTTGCAGCTCGCAGCCACCGCCTAGGCCCAAGCCAAAGGTGCTGCTGGCATTGCAGAGCGCGGCTAGCTGCAGTTCCGCTCAGCGAGCCGATGGACGCGGCACAGGTCCCTAGTCCTGCGTAGCCGCTTTGCCCTCCCTAGTGCCTAGAGCATCACTTGCGATGACATCAACCGATCTACTGAGCGCCCATAGCGGTGGCAGCCCGCAGGCCCCCCGGGGCGCAGCGACCAGCGGTAGCGCCGCAGTATCAGAAGAGCTGCCGCCAGCACAGCGGGCGATCAAGGTGGCTGAACTCAAGGCGCTGATCAAGGCCGCAGAAGCCGATCTGGCTCTGCAGCTAGAAGCGTTCGATGCTGATTTGGCAGCCGGGAGGCTGGATGAGTTCTCCTACCAGCCAGGGGTTTTTGAACTCGGTTCGATCACCTTGAACCGCAGTAGCAGGGCCAGCTGGCGCTACAGCCCAGCAATCAAAGAACAGCAGAAAGCAGAGCAGCAAAACGGGGCCGCAACTCAGGTGATCAGCGAGTTTTGGAGGATCAGCGCCCAGGAGACGTTTTGAGCGTCACCCCATCGGTTGGGCTCAGTGATTCGGAATTACAAACCGCACCTACCGGTGAGACATCACTAGGTCCCGCGGCCGCAACCTTGACCCTGCGCATCTACGGGCTACCCGGGCCCATGGGCTCCAAGCGCCATCTCGGCCATGGCGTCATGGTCGAGAGCAGCAAGAAGGTCAAGCCCTGGCGCTCTGATGTCATGGCCGCTGTTGTTGGCGCATACCAGGGCCCCCTAATAGCTGCCCCCGTATCGGTAGAGGTGGTGTTCCTGTTCTCCCGTCCCAAGGGGCACTACGGCAAGCAGGGGCTAAGAGCCAGTGCACCGCTGCACCTGGTCAGCCAAGGCGCAGGTGACATCGACAAGCTGTGCCGCTCCACTCTCGATGGCATCTCAGCTGGCGCCGGTGGAGCCCTGCTGCGAGATGACAGCCAGGTAGTGAGCCTGCGCGCCAGTAAGCGGTACTGCGCAGCAGGGGAGCGTCCTGGGGCCCTGCTGACGGTGATCGTGCTTGCAGAGCGCAGCTAGCAACGGAGCCGGCCTGCGAGGTGGGATTGTTGGCGCGGCTAGCAGGCGATAAGGAGAATCTTCCGCTAACGTAGGGGTATACCACTCCTGCGCAGGCACACTTGTCGACCCCCAGCCGAGCCGTCCCTGAGCGATCCGAGTTCGGACGCGTCATCCAGCGTTGGTTCAAAGCCAACGGCTGGCCGCAGGATGTGCCCCATCGCCTGGCAAAGGTCACCGGTGCCCAAGGTCCTTGGAACAGCCAGATCAGCTGCGCCATGAACGGCAAGCTTGATCCCAAACCGGCCTTCTTTCTGGCTTTTGGCGCCTTCAATGACGCCGTTGCGCGCCAGTCCTATCCAGGCGTCACCGACCGCAAACTCCTCGATCAGCTCAAGGGAGCCACCCCTCTAGCTAAAGACGACGGCACCCCCTACAGCGCCGTTGAATTCTTTGCCCTCTTTGCTGGGATGCTGCAGTCACCTGAGGCGTACAAAGAGGTCTCTGCTGGCGAGGAGATCAGCGACGAGGAAGCCAAGGCCCGCAGCGAAGCCCTGCGGCGCGCCTTCCAGGACGTAGCCAAAGATCAGATGCTCAGCCCCAAGGAGGCCTGGGAAAGCCTGCGGCCTCACATCAAGAACCTCGATGCATCCGCCCTGAACCGTTTCAAGGAGGTGCTCAGCGGCTGGGGGGACTACAGCGGAGCGGAACTGATGGAACTTGCGACCAGCGGTCCCTACTCAGAACCAGGAATGGCCCTAGAGAGCTGGGCCTCAGGAGTAGACGGCGTCAGCGGCATTGAACTGGCCCGAGAAGCGCGGGCAGCAGTGGAGCGATAACTACATACGCAGGCGTATGGCAAAGGGTATATTCCTTGCGTAAGCAGATTTGCTGTCCATGGACTCATGCCTCAAGGAGCTCCCCAAGGCCCTTGCTGCCTTTCAAGCCGAGCACCACGCCGCAGGCCGTGACAGCAAGGGCAACTACGGCGCCTACACCTCGCTAGCTGGCGCCCTAGCTGCCATCAAAAACGCCACTGCTCATGGCCTTAGCCACTCGCAGACCCTTCACCCGTTAGGGGAAGACGTGATGCTGCTGCGCACCAGCGTCTTCCATGTCAGTGGCGAGCTGCTCTGCAGTGACCTGCCGATCCCGCTCAAAACAGAAGGCCGCGCCAACTACTGGCAGGGACTGGGATCTGCAATCACCTATGCCCGTCGCTACAGCCTGCTTGCCATCTACGGCCTGGCCGGAGAAGACGACGAAGCAGAGGCGGCCCCTGTCCCGGTCGCCAAAGCAAAGCCTGCCGCAGCCAACTCAATGCGAAATTTGCATACCCCTGCGCAGGCATCACAAGTAGAGGCTCTAGAGGTGCCCGGGCCGCCTGCAGTGGAAGCAGATACGGACATCTGCTGGCTTGAAAAGGAGCGCCATGGCCGCATCGTCGAGTCACTCAAGTGCGCACCAAACAAGGCCGAGGTGCTCACAGCTTTTAAGGAGCACTTCAAGATCGCGACCCCAAAAATCAGCCCCGCCCAAATACAGCTCCAAACGCACGCTGACTTCCTTGAAGAACAACTTGGACTCGCAGTCCTCTCTGCCTAGCGCGCCTGGCGGTGCTGTTCTGCCGATCAGCGGTGCGACCGAAAACCTAATAACAGCAGCACTGGAGCTGCTCAAGCTCGCCTTATCGCAAGTCAACCAAAATGAAGCTCAACGTATCCAATTTGCTGAACGCACAAACCAGTGCGACACCCCCTGCCAACGGGGAAGCGACCAGCAGGTCAAGGCAGCTCTTATCTGCAGCGCAATGCTCAGCCTCGAGCAGCTCAAGCCACCTGCGGCGAGTCTTTCATTACCTCAGTTCTGCTCAGGGCTACCTCGCAGACCAAAGCGAGCGGCAAGTTAATGCTGCCCTAGCGGGCAAGCCTCACTGCCCCAACCCACATGGCGCACCTAGCGGTGATGAACTACAAGGCGCACCTAGCGGTGCGACGTGGACGCAGGATCCGGCGCAGTCTTTACGGTTCCTCTGCTCTGACGTTGCAGCCAGCAGGGCAAAAGCCCTTTGCCACCTGTACCCAGACATCGCTATTTCGGTGGTGAGTTTTCGCTGCGCCTCCCTAGGGACATGGTTCGCGGTAGCTGAATGAGTAGCCAGGAGCAAAGAGAAGCAGGCCTGCTGAGCGCACCTACCAGTGCGGATTTACACAGCGCACCTATCGGTGCGACTCACACCAGCCGGTGCCAGGAAGCTGAATTCACCAAGAGGAGACCAAGGCCCTGCACTCCTGGATACAAGAACCGCAACCTGGTCCAGTCAAAACTCACCGACGAGTTATATCGCAAGGCCTGGGTTTATTGCCGCGATCACGGTTACAGCTTTAGCAGCTTTACCCGTTCCCTTTACGAATCCTTTTTCTCAGAATCATGAGTGACTTCAAAGCAGCACTGCCTCAGGTAATCAAGTGGAGCACGGGCGAGAACAAGTACGACCAAACCGGTAAAAGCCCAATCTCAATGTCATTGTTTGTTCCGGTTGAATCAGCATTTGCCTTTGCTCAATATGTGTTGAACATGGCAGATGATGAAACCCGTCATAAACCCGGCAAGATCTGGGACTACAGCAGCAACTGCGAAATCGAAGTCCAAGGCTTTTACATCAACGGCAAAGGTCGAGACGGTCAAGGTGGTAGCAGCTACGGCAACATCAATCCCCAAAGCACCAAGTGGCAGCAGGGGCCCAGTGAGCAGGAGATACCCTTTTGATGACTTCTCAATCTACAGAGACAGACATGAAGACGGAGCTCCGCACTTTGTGCGCTGACCTTGCTGGCCATCTGGCATACATGCACGCACAAATGGAAGAGGCGAATCAATACTCTGAGCTAGAAGATTACTACTGGTATCGAGAAAGCGTAAAGCTGCTTAAACGTGCCCGCACCGTCCTGGCTAAGACTCCAACTACTACCTAGTCCCATGAAAAGCAAGTCAGCTTTGAAAGACCCACCTAGTGGTGTGACCTGGATTCCACAGCGGGCGGCTGCAGTGCACCTTGGCATCAGTGAGCGCACCTTGCAACGCTGGAGGACTGCGGGACTCCTCATCGTGGGAGTGCATTACCGCCGTAAGTTCCCTAGTTCCAATAGCCCACTTCTTTATCAGCTGGAGCGCTGCGAAGAAGCCATGAACGAAGCCTGCTTTAGAAAGGTGCAGACACTTGAATTAGCGATTTAGCTAGTGGTTTCTAGAGCTGCATCAAGCGTCTTAAGTGTTGAGCTGGCCTTGGCAAAAGCAGCTTCTGCGCCAGCTTCCGTTGCCCAGGGGTAGCTGCGGCAGTGAACCTCGATGCTGTGACCCATCGCCAGCGCCATGGAGCCGTTGTCGATGCCGCGCTGATGACCACGCACGCTGTAGCTGTGCCGGAAGGAGTAACAGGTCAACCTCTCATCCTGGGACTCCACTTGCTCCTTGAGTGACTTCCAGCCAGCTCGCCGGCTCAGATAGGTGGCAATGGAATCGGCAGCACCATTGCCTGAGCGCAAGGCCGGCAGCTCGATCAGCCGAGCCTGCCAGCGCGGGAGCAAGTTCCACTCCACTGCTACATCGCCTGGTCTATCCAGCTCGCCTAGCGGTGCGGCGTCGACAAGCGGTAGTGGCCACAGCCTGCGTGGCTTGGTAACTCCACCGCCAGAACGCTTTTCGTAACTGCACCACCAGTAAGGCGTCTTGGTCTTGGGGTCAGTCCTGACACTCAGGTGCAGCAGCTCAACTGGACGCAGGCCCAGCTCACTCATCAGCCGGATCACATCAGCCCAGCGCCGACCAGCCTCATCATCAGGAAAGGAAGCAAGCAGGTTGAGGATCTGCTGGTCTGTAATTGCATTGCTTTTCTGGCTGGTGGCGCTGGCAGGCTTGCGTCCAATCGCATCCTTGAGGTCAGCTGGTGGCTGCCAGATCGCCGGCAGTCGCTCGCGGCTAACGCAGTACCGCAGGAACTGAGCAAGGTTGCGTGCCCGCTCCTGGCGGCTACGACTGCCGGGCTCCCATTTCCTAATGCAGCCATCGATTAGGTCCTCTGGTGTTGTGGGTGGTTTGCGACTAGTGAGCTCGCCAACAGCTTCTGTAAGTACAGGGACATATTTCGTCTGCCATGTCTCTGGCTTGATGGCAGTGCCGTGGCTGAGCTTTTGCTGCTTAAAACGCTCCAGTGCACCGTGCCAGTCGTGCTGCTCAATCAGCTTTGGTGCCTTGCCGGCAGCTAGCTCTTCTGCCTGCTTGAGGGTGTGACCCTTCTGGACGAGCGCGTAGATGTTGCGGATGCGGACGTAGGCGTCACCAGCAGACGAAGCAGTCCACGAGAAGGGGAGGGTGACGGCCTGCTCGGTATTGCTGCTCTGCTCAGCGGACTTGACGGGGCTACGCAACTTCAGCATTACTCGTCCCGACTTTGGCGACTCACGCACAGTCCAGCCGCTCCCAAGCTGCCGGACCTGCTCACGAAAGGAGATTGCCCAGTGATCCAGGTTTTTGACCTTGGGCATGAAAGGCACCCAAAAGGCACCCAAAACCTACCGGATCTGTCCCGACAAGGCCAGACAGCCCGAGCCAAAACAGTTGGTATGACTCGAAAACCCTGTGGTGGCCAACCCGCCAATCTGGCTTTGGGAGCACTAGGTCGCAGGTTCGAATCCTGTCGCCCCGATTCAGTGATACCAACGGCTCTCGGGATTCCCGGGAGCCTCTTTTTTTGGTCAAATTGGCCAATGTACGAAAAATGTACGAATGGCCTGGCCTGCTGGACGCATGGAGCGCTCCGTTTGGCCGCTTTTTGGTCATTTTGAGAAGCCAGGAGCCGCCTGGGGTCTCTCCCTAAAACCCCTGCTACTACTGCATTTCACCCTGCCAACTCTTGGCAGTTCACGCCACTGCATGCCAACCTGTGGGGCTGAATCTCTCCCAGAATCTCTCCCATGCCCCGCCCGAGTGTCTGGGTAACGGTCCTGAGGGCTGGTCTCTCCCACAGCCTCTCCCAGGAGGGCTGCCGCTCCGGAATCACGGTCAACGAGAAGCGGGGCAAGGCTCGGGTCAATATCTCCGAGGCCCTGGGGAATGGCCGCCGCAGGCAGGTGCCGTTATCGATCGACTGGGCACCAGAAAATGTTGACGCGATCCGAGAAGCCACCCTCGCCATCTATCGCGGCCTTGTCGCCGGCCAGCCAGTTGAGGTCGCCATCGAAGCCGTAGCAGGGGAGCCGGAAGCCGGCATCAGCAACGCTGGGCCCATCAACTGGCCAGCTTTGATCGAAGCGTTCCGCGAACGCAAGCTGGGCAGTGGCGAGATCAAGCCAACGACGTGGACCAACATCTACGCCAGGCGCATGAAAGTGATCCTGGCTGCGGTTGATCGAGCCGAGACGCCTGTGCAGTTGCTGGAGGCCATTGCAGCCCCATGGGCGAGCCAGCCGGGTTGTCGCGGACGGCAGCTCCAGGTGCAACAGACTGCCGCAATCCTCCGTTGGGGAGTTGATACGGGACGCCTACCGGCTGAGTGGGCACCTCCTTTAGATCTCAGTCCCTATGTGGGGCGTAAGCGAGAGGCTGCTGCCGTCACAACGCCTCTGGCCGTTGGGGAGATCCTGGCCCTTGTGGAAACGATCCCCGATTCGAAGTGGCGCTATGCCTTTCAACTGCTCTCCGCCTATGGGCTCAGACCGGAAGAACTGCAGCATCTCGAACTTCGTGGTGGGCGGCTGTGGTGCACCTACTCAAAGGTCTCCAGTCGTGGCAGGACTGAACCCAGGCCGCTCCGGCTGTTGCCCTGCGACCGCTGGGCAGCTGAGTGGAACCTTGAAGCCAACTACCAAGCCGATCGACTGCCGCCCATGAAACCCGGACTCGGTGCCGATGCCATGGGCCTCTACATGCGCCGCCGGGAACTTTGGACTGAGCTTCGGCAGCGGTATGAGGCAGAAGGCGAAAAGCTGGTGCTCTATTCCTGCCGCCATGCCTACGCGCACCGCGCTCACACCCTCTGCACAATGCTGCCCACCAAGTTTGTGGCGGCTGCCATGGGCCATAGCCTTGAAACACACCTCGCCGCTTACAGCCGCTGGATCGGAGACGATGAAGTGGATGCAGCATTTGAGCGGGCTGCCCAGCGGATGGAGCAGCTCGAAACCGCTTGATGTATGGGGCATTGCTGGCAATGCTTGTAAGCCAACATCACTACATACTTATGTTCTTGGATTGGTCGCGATTTAGAACCGATCAGATCATTCATCGCTCCATCAGCTTCCAGAACCCCCACTTCGCTCCATAGATGTCGTACAGGCGTTCCACATAGGCCGAGTGATCTAGATGCCCTTGCCAGTCATCAATGCGGCCAGCCAGCTGTTCGCAGGTGCGGAGGTGCTCGGCGGCATAGCGGTAGCGATTGGCGCGGCCCATCCATAACGCAAAGAACACCATTGGTCGTAGCAGCAGCGTGGCAGCCAGGGGATGGGCGGCACTGAGGCGCTCGGCGGCGGCGCTGTGAATCGTGTAGGCATCTCCCTCCCACTCGTCCTCATGGGCCAGCACATGGCGTGCGGCGCGGGCGAGTGCCGGCCATTCCACCAGGAAGTGCAGGCCCAGCAGGCTGATCGGATGCTGCTCGGCCACCTGCAGGGCCCGCTCTTCCGCTTCCACATCCTCAAAGTCTTCAAGGCGTTTGAGGTAGTCGCGCAGATGCGGGATCGAGAGGGTCCTGCTGAACCACTGCCAGCGCATCTCCTGGGCTTCCGCCTGCCGGTTCAGGGCCTCAAGCACGGCGACGCGGCTGTCGTGCCACTGCCCATCCGCAAGACCTACCGCCTCTTCCGTGGCTCCATCGAGGATCTCTAGGGCCTGTTCCGCCCGCCCGGACGCCAGCAGGTGTTGGGCCACGCTGGCGGCGATGTCACGCCAGCGCAGATCTTCGGCATCGAACTGGGCCAGGTAGCCATCAACGTCACCACGGGCTATGGCGATCTGAAGAAGGTGGGTGTTGCCGTCGCAGGCGCAGTGCTGGCGGCAGTAGCTCCCCAGCAGCTTCAGGCCCCAGTCGCCCAGGGCGTCTTTCAGCGCTGGCACCAACGCATCGAACTGCTCAAAGGTGTTCTCCGCCAGTAGCTCAGCGGCATGCTGCGCCAGGGTTTCAGGCTCCAGCTGGGCGGCCTGGGCCAGCGGTCCCAGTTGCTTGGCTGCCCGTTCGAACACGCCGATCACTACTCCGGTGCTGTCTGTGCAGCGCTCCAGCACTCCCTCGGAGAGTTCAAGGAAACGTCGCAGGAGATCAAAGGCCTGCTTGGGATCTCCGGCCGCGATCGGACCGGTGATCGCCTGGAGCTGCGCCTCCAGATCGGCTACGAGGGCCTTGCGTCTGGCCGAATCCACAAAGGTGGTGGCCCGATCGATCGCGGTTAGACGTTTGCGCACTTCATGAACGACTCCATCGATCCCCTCGCCAGCGGCCAGGGCAAGGCGCAGCCGCCGCTGGATCACGGCGTTGCCACCGCTCACCTCGATCAACAGCTCCGCCAGCGCTGCAGCACCAAGGGTTTCTAGGTTCTTGGCGTTGAGGGTGCGCTTGCTGGCCACTGAGCTACGACAGGGTGGGACTCAAACCCAGGACAGTGGCGGCCTGTTGCATCCGAATATCGAAGCTGGCCAGGTGGCTGCAACGGCTGTGCAGCGCCACCGCCAGATGCAAGGCGTCACCGGCGCGCAGGCCGAGGGCCGGATCCTGGAGCAGCTCGGCCGCCTGGCGAAAGCGGCCGCGATCAAGCGAGCGCAGTTCAACTCCGCCCTGCAGCAGGCGCTCGAATTGCTCTCCAGCGGCCAGGCGTGCTTCAGCACTGAGGCCGTGAAGACGCTGCTTCATGCCCAGGGCGCTGTGGGTTTCGGTGATCAGCCAGTCGCTGCTGATCAAGAGTTCGCAGGACTGCGCAAACCAGTCGAGGGCGCGCGAACTGCTCTCTTCCGGGGTCAGCAGAGCCACCACGACGCTGGTATCGAGATAGATCATCGATGGGTCAGCGTCACCAGCGTTCACCGCTACGGCATTCCTCGATCACAGAAGGGGTCAAAGGCATGGTTGCCTGCAGCTGGCGCAGATCACTGGCCAGGGCAGAGCGATCCAGCTTTCGCAGAGGCTCCAGGCTCAGGCGGCCGCCTGGTCCAACGACGATGTCGATCTCATCGCCTTCCTGCAGCCCGGCCTGACGCAGGCAATCGGCCGGGAGCCTCACCGCCAGGCTGTTCCCCCAGCGGCGGATCGCCTGCGGGAAGTGCTGGCTGGCGTCAGCTGAACGGCCTTGAGGCATGGACTGGGTCAAGGAACGCCTTGGGCCGTTCCCGGCCACCCGTAGAGACATGACTCTACGTCCGGTTTGTGGTTTTCAGTGCTGGAGATGCCGCCGGCTCCACCCAGTGATGGTGGCCTCCACGTTCTCCAGGTGCCACTGCAATGGCCCCCGGCCCTGGGTGCAGCCCCAACGCCTGTAGTGCTTGCCCGGGGTTAGCACCCCTCGCAACCGCAGCTGGCGGAGGGTTTCGCGGCTCATCCCCAGGGCAGCGCAGGCTTCTGCTGTTGTGACCCAGACCCGCTGGCGGGTTGGCGTTGTGGCGGTTTCCATCAGCTTCCTGCCAGCTGGGCGCGGCAGCGCTTGAGGGTGTCGATCAACCAGGAGCGGCGATAGCTCTTGACCTGGCGCGGTGCCCCGTCAACAAATTGTTGGCGGCGAGGGGGTTCTTCTTTGAACTCCTCGCGGTAAGCCCTGGCAACGAGCTTGCCGGCTGCGCAGAACTGGTTGCGCGGCAGCGCTTGCTGGAACACCTCCAGCCAGGCATCCCCCAGGGTGAGCTCCTCGTCAGTCGGGGCCCCCGACAGCAATCCCGAGCTCGCGGTCAGCACGTTGCTGCGCACGATGTCCTTGAACAAAAGCTCGTCGCGTTGATCCAGGCCGCCGAGCCGCTCGAACAGTCCGATGCTGCGTTCCACCAGGGCGATCACCTCGGCTTCCCGCAGCCGAAGCGGGGTCGTCTCCACCGGTGTCGGCTGAGCTTGCTGGATGCTCTCCAGGAACCAGCCGTCCATCCACACAGCGAACGGTGCGCTGATCCAGCGAGCCAGGTCGACCGCGACTTGGGGATGGACCCAGGTGCCCTGGTGAGAACCCCCTTTCAGACTGAGACACAGGCTGGAAACGGGAATTCCCGTTTCGGTGCAGAGGGCCTCCAGGTAGGCCGTCGCGCGGTCGGTACGCCAGTAGTCGTTCCACTGTTTGCCGTTGGCCTTGCATATGGCGGTGGCGTTGACGTAGCCGTCGGTTGTGCGCCGAGAAATTGGCGTGCCGTTCCAGCTGCGGGAGACCAGGGCGTTCTGGTCGACGGGGGCGAAAGGCGTTGAGCTGTTCATCGGTCTGACAACGGTTGGAGAAGTGGGACCCCCGCGGCGCTGAAGACGGCATCGGGGCGGAAGTCATGGCTGCTGCTGATCACGGGCCGTGGCGGCACCGGCCCGGCGATCACCACCAGCAAGGTGCTGAGCTGAAAGAGAAGCCCCAGCAGCACCAGCAGACGCAAAGCGTTGAGGCTGCTGACGCTGACCGCGACGGCGGTGGGCCGGCGGGTGCGGCAGAAGGAAGGCAACTGGGGACGGGGTCTGGCGGCCCCGTTGCTGCGCACGTGTGGCGAGCCCATCAGAAGGGGGCCTCGTCGTCGTCATCAACAGCCCAACCGGATCCGTTGCCCGCACCCGTGGTGTAGCCCTCGACTTCTTCAAACCCGTCGGTGGGATCGATCTGCTCGTAGGGCACGAACTCGACGACCTGAACGGCGCGGGGCTGGAAGGTCATGCCGCAGCCGTTCTCCCCGTCCCAGTCGTAGATGTCAAAGGCGACGACCACCTTGGAGCCATTGCCGATGGCGGCCCCATCCCAGGGCTGCTTTTTGGCATCGACGATGCGGGGCCCCTCAGAAAGAGAGCCGTCGCGCCGCTGAAACTGCGGCACCTTGAAGCGCACCACGGTGATCTCGCTGGGCTTCTCCTTGTCGTGCTTCCAGGGGAAGCCCTTCTCGGCGCGGCGCTTGCGGCTGCCATGCAGGGCGATGAACTGATCCTCCATCGCCAGCAGGAAGGACTGGGCCCTCTCATCGCTGTTGGGAAGGAGAAGGTCGGTAGTCCAGGCCTTGGGTTTGCTCTTGTCGAGCTGATGCCTGGGGGTGATCAGGTGGGCCCAGCGCACCTCGGCGAGGGGGCTGCGAAAGATGTCCTTAGCCATGGGTTGAATCGGGGTGAACGGTGGAAATGGGCTGTTGATCGAAAGGGGGGAGGGGCGGCAAGCCAAAGCGCTCGCGCAGCAGGTGATGCACCGCCCCGCTGGCCGAGAGGTTGTGGCGCTCCATCACCTCTCGGACGCGCAGGTACACATCGGTGCGCACCTGGGTCTGGATGAAGTGGCGGCCAGCCACTGAGCGGGGCTGCTCGCCGTAGCGACGAAGCCCTTTCATGGCTCTGCCGGCGCCGCGGCGCCATCGAGGCCGTGCCCCTCGCACTCCTCAAGGAAGTGATCGATGAAGGCGGCGTGCTGGTGCTGGGTGATGCGATCACCGATGGAGCGGGCATTGCGCGGCACCTGGAAGTGCTCGCGGAACGCCTTGGTCAGCTCCTGGCGAGCTGCCTGGGGCAGGGCGAGGATCCGCTGGTGGGTGGCCTCGATCTCCTGGGGCGTAAGCGGCTCCAGAGCGACATCGAGGTCAACTGCTGGGGCACCCTCTTTCTCCTTGCTGGGCTCAGGCACGGCCGGAGCACCAGGAACCCCGACAGATGCGAGGCTATTTGCCCCTTTCCTCTCAGGCTCTACAGGCTGAGCCTGTTTGGCCAAAGGGATGCCCAGCAGCATGGCCAGCATCCAGCCGGAGGCCCGCAGCAGGTCGTCGACCTCGTCGGCCCACTCCTCGCTGGTGACCTCAGCTCCACCGGAGTGCATCACGGTGACCCGCAACTTGTTGCGGCCGCGGATGTCGACCAGCTGGGCACTGAAGGCAATGCCTGATGCAAAGGCCGGTCTGGCTGCTTCGACCACGGCAGCCAGATCAAGGGATGGAACGGCCTGCACCTGCTCCTGAAAGGAGGCCAGGGCGACGGTGAGAGCTCGCTCGGCACTGCCCTTTTCGTCGAGCAGTTCAAGAGCGTCGGTTGGCACGCCTGCGCGTGCGAGGGATTGGGTCATGACATCAGAGAGCCGGGCTTGTGCCCGCTGGCCTGAACTTAGCGGCTTGCTAACGCTAGGCGCAACCCCTGCCAGGCTCGGGTCTGTCCTGGCGGCCATGCTGAGGGCTGCCAGGCGGGCCTAGATGATTGGATTCTCTTGGTCCCAGAGGACGATCCAGTCTTCGGGCATGAAGAACTCCCCCTCCAGCCATAGCTGCGAGAGTTCTGCCGGGCTGTAGTCATCCACAGCCAGCACCTCGCGGAATCGCTTCTGATGCTCCGATGGAACGCTGGCCTCTAGGAGCTCAAGAGCTTCGGTGACATCAAAGCCGCGCTCTTTGATGACTCGGCGCACGTACTGCCGCCACTTCTGACACAGCTCCTCCGCTCGCTTGGCACTCAGCGTCGGGGCGGGAGCGGTTTGATAGGTGCTTGGCACAGGCACATAGCCGATGTAGCAGCTCCAGAAGTCCACGGCATCCCAGAGCTTGCCGTCATCGCCGTGCAGGGGCTCAGCATTCTTCAGCTGGTCCTTCAACCGCTGGGACTTGACCGGACCCCAGTCCTTCTCCTCCAGGCGACGGTTGAGCTCCTCGAGCTGGAAGAAGGCCTTCTGGCGCAGCTCGCCGGCTTTGCCCTGCTCGATCACCGAGAGGTTGCCGTAGGAGATCACCTCGAACTTGGCTTCCGTGCCCCACTCGCAGGCGGTGTACTGGGTCCAGCCGTTACGGCGCCGCCAGTTGAGCAGCATCTTCCCGAAGGCTCTGCGGGACTCGTCCTGCCAGTCCAGAACGGCCTGGCAGGTGCGCTTGACGGGCTGTTTTGCTTGTGCCATAGCCCAATCCTAAGCGCTCCTTGGCACTGCTAGCCAGAGCTTGTTACGGCTTGGCGGACTGTTTTCGGTGGTTTCCTGGCTCGGCCAAGAGCTGTTTGACCTGTTGGCCAGTCAGAACCCGGCCCGTCTGGGCCTGGAAGCTCAAAGCCAGCGTGTAGGGATGGGCGCCGGGATAACGGCTGGCCAGAACCTGCAGCTGCCGGCGCAGTTCGGGTCTGTTCATTGGCCCGACCCGGCCATGAGATTCAGGTCCAGGACGGCTTGAGCCTCTGCAATCGAGCGGCAGACCGAGCCCAAGCCGCCAAGCTGCTGCACCAGCTGCAGAAAGGCCCGCTGCTCGGGGCTGACGATTCCGCAGTCCGTTTTGATCTCCAGGGCAACGAACTGGGCAATGCTCTGACCGACCAGCTCGGGCGTGATCTCCAGTGAGCGCAACCCGATCAGGTCGCTGCTGCCCTTGCACAGCCCGAATCGCACGAAGCGCCCCTGCTGGTCGACCAGGGCGCCGGTGTTGTTGCGCCAGAGCCGCACCGGTCCGCGGCCGCAGGCCAGTCGGATGCGCTGCTGGATCTCGTGTTCGCTGGGCGAGGAGGAGGCCATGCCTCCTGTTGCCGGGCTGGTTGTCAGCGAACGGCACGCCTACTCGTAGTGGGTCCAGAGGCGCAACACCTTCACGATCCGCTCCTCCTCCAGCACCTGGTAGACGAGCCGGTGCTGGATGTTGATGCGCCGTGAGCAGGCTCCGCGCAGCTCCCCGACCAGGGCTTCATAGGGCGGTGGCTGCCGATAGGGGTCAACGGCCAGGAGTTCCAGCAGGGCCTGGGCTTTCTGCTTGAGCGCCGGATAAGCGGAGGCGAGCTTGCGGGCGTCCTTCTGGGCCTGCCTGGTGAACAGAACCGTCCAGCTCACCAGCCCGTTTCGCTGCTCAGCTCCGAGACCTCGGTGGCCATGCCTTCCAGGATCGATTCGCGCATGCCTGGAATCGAGACCAGATGCAGGGTCTCCTGGATGGCGCGCCAGTCGTCTTCCGAGAGCAGGACGGCATTGCCTCGCTTGCCGGTGATCTGCAAGGGCTCGTGGGACTGGCCCACCTCGTCAATCAGGGCGTAAAGCCGCTTGCGGGCTTCTGTGGCTGAAACGGTGGCCATGGCGTTCCTACTGCCCGTACGTCAAAGCGTACCACTGCTGGCCATGCTGTGCTGCGCCTGTGCAGAATTGCTGAAGTCCGCGCCGAAAGCCGGCCGAGGCGGCTACTCGATGGGGGGGTGCTCCGTTTGAGCATTGGCCATCGCCGCCTTGGCGTGCTTGTGGGATGTCGGTTCACCAGGCCTTCTGCTGGCTGGTGCCCCTATTGCGAATCACGCTGACGCAGAGCTGTTAGCCGACGGTGACGGGGTTAGCGGCAGCGGGTGGGGCGGCGTCGAGGGACAATGAACAGATCAGCGTTCTGGCTACGCAATTCCTGGCTCTATCCTGAGTCCTTTTAACTGGTCAGAACGTTGGCCCATCAATTAACGATCTGCATCCTGCGATGTCGCTGCGGCCATTCGTTCAGTCAACATAGTTGAGAGCTGAACAAGATGGTGGTGACGAGACATCAGTTGAACGAAGGCGGGATTATCGGGATTCGCAGCCTCGAAAAGCGCTTGACTAGCGGTAATGTCCGCAATTCTCTGAAGCTCTTGGTCGATGCGGATTATGGCCTTGCAGTATTCATCAAAGTTCATGATGGCTATGCCCAAGTAAACGCCTGAAGTGCCCTAATCATAGGTCTTGCTCGATGAAACGCATCAGTTCTTCGGCATCGTCAGCCAACTTGCGGTCATCTTCATCTGGATCGTCAAGACGGGCCATGCTTCCTTGCAGTTCCTCCAGAAGCGAGAGTGCTTCTTTATTGCGGTCCAGCTTGTGGAAAACCTGGGCTAGATCAAGCCGTTCACGATTAGTCCATCCGGCATCTGGGCCTTCGTAGGTAAGGCAGTGATCAAGAGCCTGCTGTCCGTAGTCCACGGCTTGCTCGAGCTTGCCAGCTTCTTCCAGCGTTTTGGCCAGGATTCCTAGTACCCGGCCGATCTCGAAATCACCAGGCTCCAAGACCTGCTGGCGGGCCGCCAACAATTCACGGAAGAGAGTTTCTGCTTCCTCCAACTCTCCGTTTTCACGCAGGGCGATCGCTAGGGCTTCGATTGATTCCAATGTGCCTGAATCTGTGTCGTTATGATGCTGGCGGCGCCAGGCCAATTCGCTCCTAAGTAGCTCTATCGCTTCTTCGTAGCGCTCTTGAGCAAACAGGCACCACCCCAAACCAGAACTAGTGGCCACTGTGGCGCTATCATCATTCCCTAAAGTCTTCAGCTGCCCTGCAAGGGCTTCCCTATAAAGCTGCTCGGATTCCTGCAATTCATCGGCACAGTAGAGATCTTTTGCCAAGTGGTGGATCGAAATGAGGGTGCCAGGAGCATCCCGGCCATCTTGCTTTGCCGCCAAGTCGAGTTCTTGGCGGCGTAGAGGAATGGCCTCTTCGTAGCGTTCCTGGTCAGAGAGCAGATTGGCCAGAAAGAACCGGCTGTTCCTTGTATCAGCATGGCCAGGACCAAGCAACCGATCCCGAACTTCTAGGCAATCGGCATAGCATGATTCTGCTTTATCATGGTTTCCCATGATTTTATAGAGTTCGGCCAAATTTGCCTGGATCGTAGCGGTAATGGGATGGCAATGCCCGCGCAATCGACGATTGACTTCGTAGCACCACAAAAGCAACTCCTCGGCTTTTATGTAATCGCCCATCCGAAAATGAACAGATGAGAGGTTGACCTTGCTGATAATTGTTGATTCATCTTCCTTTCCCACCATTAATTCATTTTGCAGCACGCATTCGCTTAGCAATTCTTTTGCTTCCGAAAATCGCCCAGTATCCACAAAGGCCGACGATAGATTGTCGAGAACAGTCAATCTATTCGGATGGGCGGCCATGCCCGCCTCAAGCATCAGCTTATTGCACTCCTCGAAAAGCGACTCAGCCTTCTCATCTAGCCCCATTTCGTTGTACACACGACCCAAGTTGTTTAAAGTGGCTAAAGTTTTTGGGTGCTGCGCGCCCAGGATATTCCGGCGGTCGGACAAACACTTCAAATATGCCTCCTCGGCTTCTTGGTGCATCCCCAGGAGTAGCGTCGCTCCTGCAAGTTCATGGTATCTGTCAAGCAGTTCATCTTGGCTTGCACTTTCGTTTGTCTCTGTCAAATCAACAGATAGCTTCCGAAGATCAAGCAGGAGGCTGCTGTGAAATCCCGCAGACAGCATGAATTCCGCAATCGCATCCACAAACCATCTCAACTTCTCAATATCTTCACTTGAATAGCGCCCCTGATCTTCTTCCTGCCTCGCTGCAATTCGCTCAAGCTCCCATCTAATCTCTTCGAGGACATTGCTCTCGAAATCATCTTGGTCTGACTGGATTAGCGGTTCTACGCTGCGCCAGTAGTCTGCTGCTTCTAGTTCGCCATTGTAAAAACTAAGCAATGCCAAGTACGCAGGTTGAACAAGGTGGCTCTTGAGTTCGGTAAGTCGGCCGGCTTGTACTAGCTGCCAAGGATGTTCTCTGGCAAACTCCTCGTCCAATTTCCCCTTGGTCTTGTGCCAATCTGCTAATCCGCTATGGGCCTCATGTTGGTCCTCATCTGTCGACAGGTAGCAGTTCTTCACCGCCCTGCGCAGATAATCATGGTCAAACACCAACCGATTGCCATTCCTGCCGAATGAACCCTCCAGCCCAAGGTCAATCGGCGCCCACTGCAGCGGTTTCACTTTGGTGACCGCCAGCAGTTCCGTTTCGCTCAACCCAGCGCGGCTGGCCCACAGGGTCGTCATCACCTTCTGCACTGGTTCGCGGCCCACATCCAACTCGAGTCGCTCCAGCGCTTTGGAGTAGAGCGCATCAACAGATTCGGCCTCGAGGTAGCCCTCAAGCTGTTGCGCCAGCGTTTCATGGCGACCGCAGGCACGCAGCTCATCGAGCACCACTCGCAGAAACAATGGGGAGCGTGCCGGCTCGTGCTTGAGGATCTTTGTCTCAAGCTCCGGCACGAGAGTTTTGTTGTAGCGCTGCATGTATGACTGGATCAGAGCTTTTTGCTCCTCCAGTCCAAGCGGTCCAATCGTTAGGGTGGTGTACTGCCGCTCTTGCAGGATCGTGCGGGCCGGGCAGTCCAGCGTGCTGATCACCACATGCAGCTGAGTGAACAGTTGCAGCGGTAACCAGGGCAGGGCCTGTTGGTTGTCCTCAGGTAGACGGTCAAGTCCGTCAAGCACCCAGATCCAGCGCCGCTCATGTTGCATGCACCAGTCGCTGAGCTTCCCGAGGGTCACTGTCACGGTGTTGACCAACTCCCAGTAGTCATGGGGGACCTTGATCGGTTCAAGCAGCTCCTCGGCCATCAGCTTCGAGGCTGCCTGCACCATCCGCGCCAGCATTGGCTCCAGCGCATTGGCGTCGTTGCTGCAGCCCAGGTGGTGGGCAAACACCACATCCCCTGGATGGCTCTGTTGATGCCGCTGCATCCAGTTGGCGATTAGTGCGCTCTTGCCAGCACCGGATTCCCCGGTGATCAGGATCCGTTGCTCGCCGGCGGCGATCCACTGCTCCAGCTGCGACACCTTCACGCAGGCTGTGCCGCCGTCTTCATACAGGTCGGTGCGGGCGCGGCGGTAGCTGGCGTGTTTGCGCTCCTCCCGTTCCAGCGCGTCGGGCTGATCGATATCGGGGAACTGCTCCTCGATCAGGGCCCGCAGGTCTTCGCCGATCCTTCTGGCTAGGGTCTCGGGATCGGGTAGATCCTTCTCCACCACAGGGAAACCGCTGTCGCGGATGCGTTGCTTCAGATCGGCGAGTTTCTCGGCTTCCTCGTCGTTGTCGCAGACAAAACCGGGTTCGCTCTGCTTCCAGCTCCAGGCCGGGTCGCGGAAGTAGAAGAAGGCTCGGCCCGCCATCTTCGGGTTGCGCAGCACCCCGTGCAGGATCTCCAGCTCGGTGACGCTGCGGCGCCCCAGGTGCTCCTCCACCCAGGGCTCATCAAACAGCACCACGCGGTTATCGACGTCATCCGGCGGCACCCAGCCGTAGCGCTCACCGAGCAAGCCCACGAAGTACGGCCGGCAGCGGTTGATCTCCGCCAGGCAGATCGGCAACACCTTGCCCTGACGGCTTTCCTCCTCGGTGATACCCCAACGCAGATCAACCTCCACTACCTCCACACCCCGCGCACGGGCCTTGCGACGCAGCTCCGGGAACACCTGCTTGACCAGAAGGTCGCGCTCCTCCATGAAGTCGCGGAAGGTGCTGGAGAGAAAAACCCGGATGACGCGGTGGAGAGGCTCGCTCGTAGTGTTTGGAGAACTTGATGGAGAGCCTGTGCCGGGCATCAGAATTCCTCCGGTGGCGCCGCTTCGATTTGCTGCAATAGCTCCTCGGCCTCACTGAGCAGCTCGCGGTCGTGGTCATCGGGCTCGTCGTTGCGGGCCATGGATTCTTGGAGCTCTTGGAGCAGAGCTCTGGCCTCTTTGAGGCGCCCCAGCTTGTGCAGCACGCGGGCCAGATCGAAGCGTTCGCGATTGGTCCACCAGGCATCGGGGCCTTCGTGGGTCTGGCGGTGATCAAGGGCCTGCTGGCTGTAGGTGAGGGCTTCCTCCAGCTTGCCGGCTTCTTCCAGTGTTTTGGCCAGGCCGCCGAATGCCCGGCCGATCAGGAAGTCACCGGGCTCCAGCACTTGCCGGCGGGCTGTCACCAATTCCCGGAGGAGTGCTTCTGCTTCCTCCAGGGCGCCGGTTTCGCGCAGGTCGATCGCAAGGGCGTTGATGGAGGCGAGGGTGCCTGGATCGGTGTCGCCGTTCTGCTCGCGGCACCAGTCGAGTTCACAACGCCGCAGGGGGATGGCCTCTCCATGGCGTTTCTGCTGGGAGAGCACATCGGCGAGGTTGTAAGCAGTGATGAGTGTGTCGGCGTGGTCGGCGCCCAGGGCCTGCTCACGGCCCTGCAGACAGCGCCTGTAGAGCGACTCCGCCTGCTCCAGTTCTCCGAGTTCGTCGTGGAGGGACGCCTGGTTGCTCAGCTGGGTCAGCACCTTGGGATGGTTCTCGCCTAGTTCAGCGGCCAGAGCCTCTTGCGCTTCTTGCGAGAGCGCTAACGCCTCCCGCTGTCTGCTCAAGGTTGAGAGCGCATCCAGAATCTCGCGCAGCGATACGAGGGTTTCGACATCGGCGACGCCGAGTTCTTGTTGTCTCTGGCTCAAGCAGCTTGTCAGCACCTCCAGAGCTTCCTCTGTTTCACCAGCAGCCAGCAGATCGCAGCCAAGGCCGTGCATGGAGATCAGCATGTTCTTGGCATCCACCTCGACATTGGCCTGGCACCAGGCCAGCTCTACTCTTCTCAGCTCGATCGCCTCGTCGTAGCGCTCCTGCTCACTCAGGCAGCGGGCCAGGCCGTACCGGCTGGCCATGGTGGCGCCATCGTCGTCGCCCAACGCAGCAATTCGCCCTGAAAGAGCTTCTCGGTAGAGGTGCTCAGATTCCTGGAGTTCATCGGTCCAGTAGAGGTCTTCAGCCAGCTCGTGGATAGAAGTTTGAGTACTCGTTGCAATTAAGCCATCGCGCTTGGCTGAAAAAGCAAGTATCTGCCTCCTGAGAGGGATAGATTTGTCGTAAGTCTCAAGATCTGTGAAAACCCTTGCCAGAACCTTGCGAACATCATTGACCTCCGGATGATCCAATCCAAGCTTTCTTTCACGTATTCTGAGGCAGTAAGACAGCATATTGCGAGCAAGAAGAAGCTTGCCTGATATCCGGAACAGCTGGCCCATTCGAACGTATATCGAGATCATCGGCAAACTGCCGACACCCCTATTTCGCTTGACGACAGATAGGGACTTAAGATAACATGATCTGGCTTCGTCTAGGCGATTTAGACACTGGTAAGCCCAGCCCAATCCTTCGTAAATGGCTGAAACCCAATCATCACTAGGCCCCAGTGCTTGATTGGCCAACCCAAGACAGTCAAGATATATTCTGACTGCTTCCTCGTACTCACCGTTGTCACAATATGCACCAGCCTGATTCATCATTAGAAGTATGAAATCTGGGTTTAAGGGCACCTCGAAAAATCGCAAGACCGCTTGATAGCGACCGAATTTGAATTATACTAAGGCTTCAAGATTACATGCTTTCCATGGGCCAGCGAGGTTTCTGGGACGAACAACAAAGAGTTGCAAAGCTCCAAGAGAAGAAGCCTGTTCTGACGCGTCTTACTGAA